>NZ_RZSG01000109.1:0-11956 GCF_003997725.1 Mesorhizobium sp. M4A.F.Ca.ET.050.02.1.1 | reverse complement strand
GCACGAAGACATCAGGCGCCTTCGGGGTTGCGGTGACGCCGTCACCGCGCACGCTTCGTGCTGAGCTGCTCAGGCTTTGCGCCCGCATCGGCTATTCGCCGCCCGCCTGTCTCTGACGAATCCAGCCCCGGCATTTGCCGGATTGATTCCAGAGGAAAGATCAAATCCATGACCTATCAGAACTATTCGCTGAAGCAGCTTCAGCAGATCGACGCCGCGCATCACCTTCACCCGTTCACCGACCACAAGGAACTGCGCGAGATCGGCTCGCGCATCATCACCCGTGCCGACGGGCCGTTCATCTATGATGCCGAGGGCACCGAGATCCTCGACGGCATGGCCGGCCTGTGGTGCGTCAATGTCGGCTATGGCCGCAATGAGCTGGCCGAGGCCGGCTATGCCCAGATGAAGGAGCTGCCCTACTACAACTCCTTCTTCAAATGCTCGACGCCGACGCCTGTGCTGTTGTCGAAGAAGCTGGCGGAACTGGCGCCGAAGCACGTCGGCCAAGTGTTCTACGGCTCGTCCGGCTCGGAGGCCAACGACACGGCGCTCAGGCTCGTCCGTCACTACTGGGCGCTCGAGGGCAAGCCGGAGAAGAACCGCGTCATCTCGCGCAAGATGGGCTATCACGGTTCGACCATTGCCGGCACCTCGCTCGGCGGCATGGAGCCGATGCACAAGCAGCTCGGCGGCGCCGTTCCCAACATCGTCCATGTGATGATGCCCTATGCCTACGAACTCGCGCTGCCCGGCGAAAGCGACCATGATTTCGGCCTGCGCGCGGCCAAGGCCGTCGAGGACGCCATCCTCGAGGCCGGCGCCGACAAGGTGGCCGCCTTCATCGGCGAGCCGGTGATGGGTGCCGGCGGGGTGAAGATCCCGCCGCTGAGCTACTGGCCGGAAGTGCAACGCATCTGCCGCAAGTACGACGTGCTCCTGATGCTCGACGAGGTGATCACCGGCTATGGCCGCACCGGCGAATGGTTCGCGGCGCAGACCTTCGGCGTCGAGCCCGACACCATCACAACGGCCAAGGCGCTGACGTCCGGCTACCAGCCGCTGTCGGCGCTGCTGGTCGGCGACCGCATCAGTGCGACGCTGGTCGAGAAGGGCGGCGAGTTCTATCACGGCTACACCTATTCCGGTCACCCCGTGGCCTGCGCCGTGGCGCTGAAGAACCTCGAGATCATCGAGCGCGAAGGCCTGGTCGAGCGGGTCAGGAACGACACCGGTCCCTACTTCGCCCAGGTGCTGCAGGAGCGCATCGCCGGGCACAATCTGGTCGGCGAGGTGCGCTCGATCGGACTGATGGGGGCGATCGAGATCGTCAAGGACAAGGCGACGAAGGAGCGTTACCTGCCGTCGGGAAGTGCTGCCGTCGTCGTGCGCGACCATGCGATCGCCCAAGGCATGATGCTGCGCGCCACCGGCGACACGATGATCCTGTCGCCGCCGCTGATCTGGACGCGCGAGACGGTCGACATGGCCTGCGACCGCATCGCCAGGGCACTCGATCTCGCCGAAGCGGATTTGCGCAAGCGCTGAACGAAACAGCCGGGCGTCGCCAGCGACGGCGCCCGGCTTCTCTTGGGCGTTAGTCGCGATCGTGGACCAACGGCCGGGCCGTACTGCCGTGTCCCAGCCCAGGAAATGTGCTGAAAAGCCGGATGCCGTCTGACAGTATGCGCCAGGGTTCATGTGAACCAACGGCAATTTCATGCAAGGGCAGGCGTGTATGGTGAGTTCCTTTCGTGCGGTCGTGGTCGGTGGCGGCTGCGTGGGCACAGGCATTCTTTATGGCCTGGCGAAACGCGGCTGGACCGATGTGGCATTGCTGGAGAGGACGCAGCTTACCGCCGGCTCGACATGGCATGCCGCAGGGCTCATTCCGTCCTACGCGCGCAGCCGCAACGTCGGCCGCATGATCGCCAGGTCGATTGAGATCTATGAGGGCCTGGAAGCCGAGACGGGCCAGAGTGTCGGCTGGCACAAATGCGGCCAGCTGCGCATTGCCAACACGCGCGACCGGCTCGACGAGTACAAGAGCTATATGGATGTCGCTGAGGTCCAGGGTCTGCGGGCCCGGATCGTATCGCCGGCGGAGGCGCGCGAGATCTGGCCGCTGCTCGACAACAAGGACATGCTGGGTGCCCTTTACCACCCCGACGATGGCCACATTGCACCCGCGGATGTCACCCAGGCGATGGCCAAGGGCGCACGCGACCTCGGCGCGAAGGTCCATCTCGACACCGAAGTTGTTGGGTTCGAGCGGATGCCGGGCGGCGAGTGGAAGGTCAACACATCGCGCGGCGACATCCTCTGCGAGCACGTCATCCTTGCTACGGGCAACTATGCGCGCCAGACCGGCGCCATGCTGGGTCTGGACATTCCGGCGATCCCGATCGTCCATCAGTACTGGATCACCGAGGCGGTTCCAGAGATTGTGGAGCGCAAACGGCTGGGCCTACCGGAAATGCCGATCCTCAGGGACGAGGGCTACGAGGGCTATCTGCGCGAAGAGGGGGATGGGCTGCTGTTCGGTCCCTATGAGCGCACGGAACAGCTCAAGCTGTTCGCCGAAAACGGCGTCCCGGAATGGTTCGGCGCCGATTTGCTCGATGAGGATTTCGACGCTGTTTCCTGGAACTGGGAGCGTGCCAGCGAATTGGTCCCCGCGCTGGGGCGCGCGGGCATCAAGCGGAATGTGCGGGGACCTTTCCAGATGACGGCCGATGAACTGCCGCTGATGGGACAGGCCTGGGGCCTTGAGAATGTCTGGCTCGCCGAAGGCGTGCCAGGGGGCATCCTCTGGGGCGGAGCTATCGGCTATTACCTTTCCGAGCGGATCGTGGAGGGCGGCAACAGCATCGATACGGCGGAGCTCGATCCCCGCCGCTTTGGCCACTATGCCAACAAGAACTGGACCCGGGCAAAAGTCAGGGAAGCCTGGGGTACGCACGCGGTACAGCACTATCCAGGCCAGGACATGCCGGCGGCGCGACCACAGAAAACGGCACCGTCCTACGATCGCCTGAGCCAGCTCGGCGCGGTATGGGACGTGTTGAACGGCTGGGAGATGCCGAGCTGGTTCGCGCCCGCGGGTGTCGAAGCGCGAAACATCTATGGCTGGCGCTGGACCCCCAAAGGCAACCACGTCGCCGAGGAAGTCCAGGCCGTCCGTCAGGCCGTGGGGCTGGTCGAGATGACGCCGATGACCAAGTTCGAGGTCAGCGGCCCAGGCACCGAGGCCTGGCTCGACGGAATCCTTGCCAACAAGCTGCCTCGTCCCGGTCGTGTCGCCCTTGCCCATCACCTGACGCGGGCCGGTGGCGTGCAGGCCGAGTATGTGGTGGCGCGGCTGCAGAACGGTCTGTTCTACCTCATATCGACGCCGCGCGCCGAGCGCTGCAATTTTGACGACTTGAGCCGGCTGCTGCCGCAGAGCGGCAACGTGCAGCTTCGCAATGTCACCGACGATCGCGGCAGCTTCACAATCGTTGGACCGAAGGCGCGGGAGGTATTGCAGCCGCTGACGGAAGTCGATCTCTCCAACGAGGCCTTCCCATGGTTCAGCGTGCGGTCCGGGACCGTCGGCCTGGCCAGCGACGTGCGCCTGCTGCGCGTCAACTACTCAGGCGAACTGGGATGGGAGCTCTATCATCCGCTCTGTTATCAGCGGCATCTGCTGGACGCGCTTCTGGCGTCGGGCGAGGCGCACGGGCTCAGACCGGTTGGACTTCAAGCACTGGAGTCCCTGCGTCTCGACAAGTCCTACCGGGCCATGTACCGCGACATGAATCCCGAACTGTCGGCCTGGGAAAGCGGTCTTGACCGCTTCGTCAGCCTCGACAAGGGGGACTTCATCGGCCGGGCGGCGCTGGTCGCGAAACAGAAGCAGGGGACGGGACGCCGGATCGCCACTCTGTCGATCGATACCGACGGTGCCAGCGCTTTCGCCTTCGAGGGTGTTTACCGCGATGGCGAGCTCGTCGGCCATGTCACCTCGGCAGGCTATTCCTATAGTTTTTGTCACGACATCGCACTTGCGCTGCTGCCTCTCGAACTCGCCGCGCCCGGCACCGAACTGGAAGTTTCAATCCTTGGCGAGCGCCGCTCGGCAAAGGTGATTGCCGACTCGCCCTACGATCCGGAAGGTCTGCGCGGGCGCATGTAAGCATCCCCGGGCAGGAATGTCGGACTGATAGGCGATCCCAAGATCGCCGTACGCCGGGCTCTGGCAACGAAGACCACGCGCTAATTCCGACCGCGGCAATCGAAATACAGGCGGTGCAAAACGCAAAAACCGCGTCCCATCGGGAACGCGGCTTTGCCAGATACGCATGGCGTTTCGCTACAAGCGACTTGCGAAACTTACGGGCTCCGGTACGCGAGACCTGATCCGGAGCGCCGGGCGGATGCGATATGTCCGCCTCGCAGTCCGTTTTATAGGCACATCGTTACCGGCCGGTTATCGAGACCTTAAGCAAATCTAAATTTGCCGGTTTCTGACCGAAAAAACTCGCTAATAAGCCTGTGAAAGCAGGGCGTTATGCCTGATTGCCGCGTAGGAAATTTATAATGCCGGAAAAATCGGCGCCGGCATTTCCCTGCGCGTTGAACAGCGCGTAGAGCTGCGTCGCCCCGGCCCCGAGCGGCGTCACCGCGCCGGCGCCTTGCGCTGCCTCCTGCGACAGCTTCAAATCCTTCAGCATGAGGGCGGCGGCGAAGCCCGGCTTGTAGTCGCGGTTGGCGGGCGAGGCCGGCACCGGCCCTGGCACCGGGCAATATGTGGTGAGTGACCAGCATTGGCCCGACGAGGTCGAGGCGACGTCGAACAGCGCCTGGTGCGACAGTCCGAGCTTTTCCGCCAGCACGAAGGCTTCGGCGACGCCGATCATCGAGATGCCGAGGATCATGTTGTTGCAGATCTTGGCCGCCTGTCCGGCGCCGTCGTCGCCGCAATGGACGATGCGGCCAGCCATCGGCTTCAGGGCCGGCTCGGCCTTGGCGAAGGCGTCCTTCGAGCCGCCGGCCATAAAGGTCAACGTGCCGGCGGTGGCGCCGCCTGTGCCGCCCGAGACCGGCGCGTCGATCGACAGCAGGCCGTGCTTGCTGGCGATAGCGTGGGCCTTGCGCGCCGATTCGACGTCGATGGTGGAAGAGTCGATGAACAGCGCGCCTTTCTTCGCCTTGGGCGCGATGTCCTCATAGACCGACAGCACATGCTTGCCGGCAGGCAGCATGGTTATGACGACATCGGCGTCCTTCACCGCGGCAGGGGCGTTGGCCATGACGGTCACGCCGTGCTCCTTGGCGACGGTGAGGTTCTCCGGCACCAGGTCGAAGCCGTGCACAGAATGCCCGGCCTTGACCAGGTTGGCGGCCATCGGATTGCCCATATTACCCAAGCCGATGAAGGCGATGGTTGCCATCGTTTTTCTCCCGAAATTGTCTGGTTCAGCGCCCGATCAGCGCGCGTGCGATGATGACGCGCATGATCTCGTTAGTGCCTTCGAGGATCTGGTGGACGCGCAGGTCGCGCACCAGTTTCTCGACGCCGTAATCGTGTAGATAGCCATAGCCGCCATGCAACTGCAGCGCCTCGTTGGCGACGTCGAAGCCGACATCGGTGACGAAGCGCTTGGCCATCGCCGACCATTTGCCGGCGTCGGGCGCCTTGCGGTCGAGCTTCGAAGCGGCGGCGTAGAGGAAGATGCGCGCCGCCTGCAACTCGGTCTCCATGTCGGCCAGCCTGAACTGCAGCGCCTGGAACTGGTTGATCTTCGAGCCGAAGGCCTTGCGCTCGCCTGTATAGGATAAAGCCTTGTCGAGCGCCGACTGCGCGCCGCCGAGCGAGCAGGCGGCGATGTTCAGCCGGCCGCCGTCGAGGCCGGCCATGGCGATGCCGAAGCCTGCGCCTTCCGTGGCGAGCAGGTTCTCGACCGGCACCTTGCAATCCTCGAAGATGACCTGGCGGGTCGACTGCATGTGCCAGCCCATCTTGTGCTCGTTGGCGCCGAAGGAGAGGCCTGGTGCATCCTTGGGCACGACGAAGGTCGAGATGCCTTTCGGTCCGTCGGCACCGGTGCGGGCCATGACGACATAGAGGTCGCTGTCGCCGGCGCCGGAGATGAACTGCTTGGCGCCGTTGAGCACATAGTCGCCGCCGCTTTTCACCGCGCGCGTCTTCAGCGCCGCGGCATCCGAGCCGGAGCCCGGCTCGGTCAGGCAATAGCTCGCCAGCCATTCCATCGAGGTCAGCATCGGCAAGAAACGCTGGCGCTGCTCCTCGCTGCCGAAGCGGTCGATCATCGACGCCGCCATGTTGTGGATCGAGATGAAGGAGGAAAATGCCGGGTCGGCGCGGGCGAGCGCCTCGAAGATCAGCACGGCATCGAGCCGCCCGAGGGCCGAACCGCCAACGTCGTCGCGGACATAGATGCCGCCGAGGCCGAGCGGCCCGGTTTCGCGAATCACGTCGGCCGGGAAATGTTTCGCACGGTCCCAGTCGAGCGCGTTCGGTGCGACACGGTCGGCGGCGAAGGCCTCGGACATCTCTTGGATGGCGCGCTGCTCCTCGGTGAGTTCGAATTGGCTGGTGCTCGCATCGACCGCGGCGTCCATGGCGTGCTCCCTGTCGTTTTAGGCCTTCTGGCCTGTCGTTTTTGGCTTTGCGCGCCAGTCAATCTAGACCAATGATGCCGCCGCGCAACCCGCCCGGTCGCGGAGCGGCTGTGCATGGATGGACCAACGGAGCATGGCGTGACGACAGTCTTCGACGAACTGCTCGATCGTTTCCACGCCTATCTCAGGACCGTGGACAGCGCTCTGGTCAGCGACGCCGTCGCCCGCATCGATTGGGGCATGCCGGTGCGTCCGCTGCAGCCGCGTCGGCTCGCCTGCCTGCGCCATCTCGATCGCATCGCCGAACTTGCGCCGCCGGACATCCGGCCCCTGACGCGATTCGTGGCGGAGCATCGCGGCGATCTGCGCTGGGGCCAAACCTACAGCGTCTCGGATTTCGGCCGGGCGTTCCTGGACAATTACGGCTGGCTGGAGGTTTTCGGCACGCGCGGCCATTTCGTCAATGACGAGGTCGCGGCCGGCTTGCTGATCCTCGGGCCCGCGATCGTCTATCCCGACCACCATCACATTGCCGAGGAGATCTACATTCCGCTGACCGGCAGCACGGAGTGGCACAAGGGCGAAAGCGGATTTCACGTTCGCGAAGCCGGCGAGGTGATCCACCATCCTTCGAACGTCAGCCATGCCATGCGAACGGGCCAGGAGCCGCTGCTCGCGCTCTACATCTGGCGTGGCGGGCCGCTGGCGCAGAAGTCGACAATCCCGGGCACCGTCACGCAAGGCAGGGGCTGATGGCGGCCAAAGCGATCATGCTGCAAGGCACCGGCTCCGATGTCGGCAAGAGCGTGCTGGTCGCGGGGCTCTGTCGTGCGGCGAAGAAGCGTGGGCTGAAGGTGCGGCCGTTCAAGCCGCAGAACATGTCGAACAATGCCGCCGTCGCCGACATTCCCGGCAACAACAAGGCCGGTGGCGGCGAGATCGGCCGCGCGCAATGGCTGCAAGCGATCGCCTGCGGCGTGACGCCGACCGTCCACATGAACCCGGTGCTGCTCAAACCGCAGAGCGATGTCGGCTCGCAGGTCGTGGTGCAGGGCAAGGTGTTCGGCGAGGCTAGGGCGCGCGACTACCAGGCGATGAAAGGCCGGCTGATGGACGCCGTGCTGGACTCATGGGCGAAGGTCGGCGAGGGCGCCGATCTCATCATCGTCGAAGGCGCGGGCTCACCAGCCGAGATCAATCTCCGCAGCCGCGACATCGCCAATATGGGTTTCGCGACGCGCGCAAATGTGCCGGTGGTGCTGGTCGGCGATATCGATCGCGGCGGCGTCATCGCTTCGGTCGTCGGCACCCATCTCATCCTGCCGGACGAGGACCGGCGCATGATCGTCGGCTACCTCATCAACAAGTTCCGCGGCGACGTCTCGCTGTTCGACGACGGCATCGAGGCGATCGGAAAGTTCACCGGCTGGCCTTGCTTCGGTGTGGTGCCGTGGCTGAAGGCGGCGGCGAGGCTGCCTTCCGAGGATTCGGTGGTGCTGGAACGGCTGGCATCCGGCGAGAAGCGGGCGCTGAAGGTGGCAGTGCCGATGCTTTCGCGCATCGCCAATTTCGACGATCTCGATCCATTGAAGGCCGAACCGCAGGTCGAGGTGGTGTTCGTGCCGCCCGGCAAGCCGTTGCCCGCGGATGCGGGATTGGTGGTCATTCCCGGCTCGAAGTCGACGATCGGCGATCTCATGAAGTTCCGGGAGAATGGCTGGGACCACGATCTCCTCGCCCATCGCAAGCGGGGCGGCCATGTCGTCGGCATCTGCGGCGGCTTCCAGATGCTCGGCCGCAAGGTCAGCGATCCCGCCGGCATCGAGGGCAGCGTTACCGAGGCGGAGGGGCTCGGCCTGCTCGACATCGAAACAGTGATGGAACCGGAAAAGACCGTGCGCAATGTCAGCGCCCGCTCGGTGCAGTTCGATCTGCCGCTGGAAGGCTACGAGATCCATCTCGGCCGCACCACCGGCCCGGACATGGCGCGGCCGTCCGCCGTCATCAACGGCATCGATGACGGGGCGATCTCCGCCGATGGCAAGGTGGTTGGCACCTATCTGCACGGGCTGTTTTCCGCAGACGCCTTCCGGGCAAGGTTCCTGGAAAGCCTCGGCGTCAAAGGCGGCGGTATCGACTATCGCGCCGATGTCGAGCGGGCGCTGGACGAGGTCGCGGCCGAACTGGAAACCCATCTCGACTGCGACGCAATTTTTGGCCTGGCCCGTTAGCTGGCGGCGTCTCCTGCCTTCGGCCAGTAGGTGCCAAACGACCAGACACTGCCTTCCGGGTCGCGGCAGATGAACTCGCGGCTGCCATAGTCGCGATCGGTCAGTTCCTGCAGGATCGTGGCGCCGGCCTTTCTTGCCCTGGCGTAGGCGGCATCGGCGTCTTCCACCGCGACATAGATCGACTTGCCGCCGCCGGCGCCCGGCTCGCCGACCATCTTGCCGTAGTCGTCGTCACGCGCGGTGCCGAGCATGATCATCGAGGCGCCGAAGACGAGCTCGGCGTGATGCACGACGTCGCCCTCGCCATAGCGGGCGCGCACGGTGAAGCCGAAGGCATCGCACAGCCAGTCGATCATTCCGGCGGCATTCCTGTAGCGCAGAGCGGGGTAGAGACGAGGTGCTTCGTTCGCGGTCGACATGGCAATCTCCCTGGTGTCGGTTGATGGTATCCAGTCTCGGCGAAGGCCGCCGCGGCGTCTTGAAGAAATGTTACCTCGGTGGAGAAAGAGACTATGCGAGCGCGGTTGGCGTCTCGCCGGCGAGATCGCGGAATTCGCGCACCAGATGCGCCTGGTCAGCATAGCCGCAATCGGCGGCGATCCCCGCCCAGTCGTCGAGCTGATGCTTGGACAGCGAGAGCGCCCGGTTGAAGCGCACGATGCGCGACAGCGTTTTCGGCCCGATGCCGATCGCGTCGGAAAATTTCGCCGCGAGATGCTTGCGGCTCCAGCCGAGCTGATCGGCAAGCACGGAGACCCGCGTGCGTCCGCCAGAGCCAATGACTTGCCGGTAGGCCCAGGCGATCTCGGCTGACATCCGCTTCGCCTCCGCCAGCCTTGCTGCGACGAAGCTCTCGGCAATCGCGAAACGCGTGCCCCAATCCCGTGCCTCGCCAAGCCTTTCGCGCAGCGCGATGCCTTCGAGGCCAAGCACATCGTCGAGCCCGACCATGCGGTCGGTCAGCTCGCTCATCGGCAGGCCGAAGAAGCGGCGGGCGCCGAGCGGGGTGAAGTTGATCTGGACGCAGCAGGCGCGGCCGAAGGATTGGATTACCACCGGCCCGGCAAAGAGGCCGGCGGCAAAGCTGGCGAAGCGATCGTTGTCGCCGGGGTCGCGCCCAAGCCCGATGGCGAAGGGCTCGGCGAAGCTGATGACCAGCGGCACGGTCAGCGAAGCATATTCGACATTGCGGGAGCAGACGGGCAGCATCTCGCGATAGCCGCAAAGGTCGGTGACTGCGCCTGCAAGCGAAGCGTCAGCCGCTCGCCGCACCATCTCGAACCTCGCGGCTAAAGAATGGTCCTGTTCATGACGGCGCTCTGTCTCGATCGACATCGGCAATCCTCGCCCGCCAAATCTAGCAGACCACATTCCGAAATCAAAAGCGCCCGGCTTGTGGCCGGGCGCTTCGGTTACCTGAGATCTGAATGTGCCTGACTTAAGCGCCGCGCATCATGCAGCCGGCGGCAAGCACGATGTAGCCTATGAGAACAATCCACACTGCGGCAAGAGGAATGAACGCAAGAACGCCAAGAGCGGCGAGAACGCCGATGATGGCGATGACAAGGGAGATAATGAAAATAAGCTGAGTAGGCGCACTGAGATTCATGTGTGGCTCCTCCAACATGATTCGTACGCCGGCATTGTATCAGCGGGGCCGTCACACACCAATGAGCAGGCGCAACGGGTTCGCCGGGTCGGCCAGGAGCTTCACCGCCAGTGCCACGCAGACGACGACCAGCAGCGGCTTGATCAGTCTCGCGCCGATACGGATGGCAAGGCTGGCGCCGAGGCGGGCGCCGAAGAACTGGGCAACGCCCATCATCAGGCCGATCTTCCAGTAGACGACGCCGACGGCGGCGAAGACGGCGAAGCCGCCGATGTTGGAGGCGAAGTTGAGCAGCTTGGTGTGCGCCGTCGCTTTCAGCACGCCGTAGCCAGCGAGCGCAACGAAGGCCAGCATGAGGAACGAGCCGGTGCCCGGGCCGAACAGGCCGTCATAGAAGCCGATGGCTGGCACGACCGTGAGTCCGAACAGAAAGGGCGAAAGCCGCTCGGCGCGGTCGACATCGCCCATGTTGGGCTTGACGGCGAAATAGAGTGCAATCGCGATCAGCAGCAGCGGAAGCAGGGCGCGTAACACGTCGCCGGGCACGATTGTCGCCAGCGAAGCACCGGCCGCGCTCCCGGCGAGTGCCAGGACGGCGGACGGAAGCTGACGGCGGACATCGACATGGCCATTCGCGGCATAGTGGATGGTCGCCGAACCGGAGCCGAACATGCCTTGCAGCTTATTGGTTCCCAGCGTCTCGAGCGGCGAGAAGCCGGCAAGAAGCAGTGCCGGAATGGTGATCAGAGCGCCGCCGCCGGCGATGGAATCGATGAAGCCGGCGGCAAAGGCGGCAAACGCGAGCATGACGACGGTGTGGGTGGCAAGATCGAGCATCGGGGGCTGCAAGGGTTGCGGCGAGGGGGACGGCAGGTTCCATCATGCCCGTCCCATTTGCGCAAGGCCGATTCCGCGCTAACTATCTGCGACGGAATCGCAAAGGGGAGGCCGATGGCAATGGCATTGCTCGACCAGATACGCTCGATCTTCGACGGCGATCCCGGCGTACGTAAGGTCGCGGACGATCCGGTCCTGTCGGCGGAATTGTTGATGCTGTTCCGCATGATCCTGGCCGATGGTTCCGTCTCGGAGAGCGAGATGGTCGCCTTCCGGCGCATCTGCAAGGAGGCGTTCGGCATTCCCGAGACGAGCATCGACAGCGTCATCGAATATCTCAACGACTTCGGCTACGAGACCAATGGTTCGCAGGCGATCGCGCTGTTCCGCGACCTCGACGTCGAGCGGCGCAAGCTGCTCGCCCAACACATGGCCGAGATCGCCAAGGCCGATTCGAAGCTGGCCGAGAACGAGGTCAAGCTCCTGCGCCGCACGCTCGACCTGCTCGACATCAGCCCGGTCGATGTTGTGAAGCCGCAGGAATAGCCGGATTCGATGGCAGACGGCGCGTCTGGCCGCCTATCCCTGTTCCTGCAGCCTCCGCGCGATTGCCTGGTGCAGATCGGGCGCGGCTTTCACCAGCGCCTTGGCC
>NZ_RZSG01001099.1:0-1517 GCF_003997725.1 Mesorhizobium sp. M4A.F.Ca.ET.050.02.1.1 | reverse complement strand
ATTGCACATAGTCGTTGGCGGCCGTCAGCATGCCGCGCAACGACTGCGCTGGCGTCACCGCGAGCACGCAGTCGGCGCCGTCGAGCGCAGCCTCGATATCGGTTGTCGCCACGATGCCGGGCTGCAGAGCGATGCCCGGCAGATAGCGCGGGTTCTCGCCGCGATCGATCGCGGCGACGGTTTCCGGATCGCGCGCATAGAGGCGGACGAAATGACCGGCGCGCAGCATGGCCAACGCCAGAGCCGTGCCCCAGGCACCGCCGCCTAGCACGGCGACGCGCCAGCCGCTCGGCGCCTCGTGGCCGCTGGTGACCACCTCGGTCATGCCTTGGCTCCGCGTCGGCCGGAGCCGACCATCGGGGCGGAGACGCTGTCCAGCGGCCAGCGCGAGCGCGGCACGAAATCGGCGGCATTCTCCAGCGCCATCCCGGCGCGCAGGCGCTCGATACCGGCCCAGGCGATCATCGCCGCATTGTCGGTGCA
The DNA here is from genome assembly GCF_003997725.1 of Mesorhizobium sp. M4A.F.Ca.ET.050.02.1.1. Classification (NCBI taxonomy): domain Bacteria; kingdom Pseudomonadati; phylum Pseudomonadota; class Alphaproteobacteria; order Hyphomicrobiales; family Phyllobacteriaceae; genus Mesorhizobium; species Mesorhizobium sp. M4A.F.Ca.ET.050.02.1.1. The sequence continues at coordinate 1,034 of NZ_RZSG01001099.1, read as the reverse complement.
GAGTTTTTGCGGCGGCGCTATGAAGTCGAAGCCGGCTTCGGCGCAGAGCGTTTCCAGCGTCGCCTTGATGGTGCGGTTGGCGGCGACCCCGCCGGCGACGACCAGCGCCGGCTTCGCCTTATCAGGGAATTCCTGGCGGAAGCGGGAGAGCGCGCGCGAAACGCGGTCGCTCAGCGCATCCGCCACCGCCGCCTGGAACGAGGCGCAGATGTCGGCGACATCCCGGTCGCTCAAGGGCGCAATGGCGGTCGCGGCCTGGCGCACGGCCGTCTTCAGGCCGGAGAAGGAGAAATCAGGCTGTGCCGCGCCCTTCATCGGGCGAGGAAAGGCAAAACGGCTCGCATCGCCCGACGCCGCCGCCTTCTCGACGTTGGGACCGCCGGGATAGGGCAGGCCGAGCATCTTGGCCGTCTTGTCGAAGGCTTCGCCGAGCGCGTCGTCGATGGTCGTCGCCCAGCGCTGGTAGTCGCCGACGCCGCGCACGGCGACGATCTGGGTGTGGCCGCCGGACACCAGGAGCAGCAGGTAGGGAAAGTCAAGCCCGTCGGTCAGGCGCGCCGTCAGCGCATGGCCTTCGAGATGGTTGATGGCGAGCAACGGCTTGTCGGCGGCGGCGGCAATCGCCTTCGCCGTCATCAGCCCGACGATCAGCCCGCCGACAAGGCCGGGACCCGCGGTCGCGGCGATCGCGTCGACCTCGCCCAGCGCCACGCCCGAATCGGCAAGGGCCGCCTCGACGATGCCGTCGAGCGCCTCGACATGGGCGCGCGCAGCGATTTCCGGCACGACGCCGCCGAACACGGAATGCTCCTCGATCTGGCTGAGCACGATGTTGGACAGGATTTCGGGCGCGGCGCGGCCATCCAGCGCCACCACGCTGGCAGCGGTCTCGTCGCAACTCGTCTCAATGCCCAGAACGCGGATCAATTGGTCGCTGTCCTCGAAGATTGTGTCGCCGGAGGTCTGTCGATATTCAGGTGATGCCGGCCTGCAAATGGCGGGTTCCTGCGCTTCCGGTGCTCACGTACTTCAAG
>NZ_RZSG01001098.1:0-1527 GCF_003997725.1 Mesorhizobium sp. M4A.F.Ca.ET.050.02.1.1 | reverse complement strand
AGCACCCCCTGCTCGTCGTCGCCGCGCGCGACGACGAGCAGGGGGTGCTACTGCTCAGCACCTTCGCCGGCGCATCGCGCGAATTGCTGGAAGCGCTAATCGTCAACCCTTACGACGCGGCGATGATGAGCGGGGCCCTCTTGCAGGCGCTGACCATGTCGGCCGAGGAGCAGCGCGAGCGCATGCGGCGCATGCGCGAGATCGTGCGCGACAACAATGTCTACCGCTGGGCCGGCAGCATGCTTCTGGACGCCGCGCGCCTGCGCAAGCGTGGCGAGCTCGACCGCGTCACAGCCAATGCCGAGCGGTCAGCGATTGCCGATAATGTCGTCCCCATCTTCGAACGCAGACAGGTAGCAGGACTCCGATGAATTATCAGGCAGAGCTGACACCCCGCCTCCCCGAAGGCCGATGGGCGTTGTTCCTCGATATTGACGGCACCTTGCTGGAACACGCAGCCCATCCCGACGCCGTGTCGGTCAGCAAGGAGCTTCGCTTTCTGCTGCAGGCGATCGAGCGCCGGCTGGACGGCGCGCTTGCTTTCATCACCGGCCGCTCGGTCGCGGCGGTCGACCGACTGTTCGAACCGCTGAAGCTGCGCACTGCCGGTCTCTATGGGCTGGAGCACAGACTTGTCCCGGGCGGCCCTGTCGAGGCCGCTGACGAACCGGCGGACATGGCGGCGCTCGCCGACGAGATCGAACTGGAGCTGGCGAGCCAGGCCGTCTATGTCGAGCGCAAGGGCCCGGTGCTCGCCGTCCACACTCGTGCGGCTCCCCATCTGCTTGCCCGAGCGACGGAGTTGGTCGAGGCAGCGCTGACCCGCCTGCCCAAGGGTTATCGCGTGATTGCCGGCAATGCCGGTGTCGAATTGATGCCGCTCGACGCCGCCAAGGGTGCGGCGATCCGGCGCTTCTTGCAGCTCGATCCGTTCACCGGCCGACGGCCGGTGTTTCTCGGCGATGATACCTCGGACGAAAACGGCTTCGATACAGTCAATGCCGTAGGTGGGATCTCGATCCGCGTGAAGCCGCAGGGACCAACGGCGGCGGGCTATGTCATTGCCGATGTCGCCGGCGCCATCGCCTGGCTTCAGGCCAATTTCGGCGATCTCGCCAAGGAAGCTGGCCGAGGCGATGTCCGGCGTAGTCGCAGACTATGAGCTGCTGTCGCTAATAGGCCTGGTCGTGGAAAATTGTTCGGGGGGCGCGGCCGAAAGCCGATTGTTCCTTTCGTCGGGGCCTGAAGTCTATAAAGCTTGTAGACATTAGTGCCAACCCATCCGCGGCGCCAATCGCTCCGGCGCGAGCGTCGCCGCGGAATAGGGCTGGCCGGAGGGATCAGGCGGGAAACAGGAACGCCGCCGCCGGGTCGAAAAAGACCTGCCGCCGGCTTCCCGTTGCATTGTGCGTCGCCATGGCCGAGGACGTCGGCCTGATGTCGATCTCCTGCCCGGCGACTGTGCGCGCGACGATGCGGCGGCGCTCGCCATAGAAGGCGACATCGACAATCTCGACTGCAAGCTCG
>NZ_RZSG01001097.1:0-1531 GCF_003997725.1 Mesorhizobium sp. M4A.F.Ca.ET.050.02.1.1 | reverse complement strand
GAGGACCCGCCGCCATATTCGTCGACATAGACAGGCTGCGGCTGCTGCTGCTGAGCGAGCAGGCTGCCGAGTACGAACCCGCCGACGCCGGCGGCAATGCCGATGCCGATCTCGCGGTGGTGGTGATGGCCATGGGCGGCCGAGGGCTGAACGGTGCCGGCCAGCGTGGCGGCGGCGACGGAGGTGGCGATGAGGCCGGAAACAATGGTGCGCTTGAACATGATGATCTCCTGTTGCGTGGGAGAGGCGATCCATCCGCCTCTTGATCATCAGTCGTCGCGCCCGCGAAAAAGGTTCGAAACTTTTTTGAGTAAGTGGGAAATAGTCAGTAGGAAGTAGTGTCGCCTACGCGGCCACCTGCCATTCCCTACTCACTATTCCCTACTGCCTACTCACTGGTTCATCCCATGCCGGTGATATGGCGCAGCCAGAAGGCGAGCGCGATGAAGCCGATGATGGTGGTGACGCCGGTCCAGTCGATGCTGGCTTTCTTCAAATCGCTGACGAGCTTGACCACGAGAAGCCAGGCCACCACGACAAGCGGGAAGATGATGACGAGCCGGATCATGCGAAAACCCTCAACCAGGTAATTGCATCTCGCCCTGATATAGGAAGCCGCCCTGCCGTTTTCAGGATGGCGCGGGGCCGCCCTCGCCGGGTCAATCAGCTGTCGCGAACGGAGTTTTGTCTTTACTGGCGCATGGAATATGCTACCGGAGCGCCATGCCCTTGTAGCTCAGCTGGTAGAGCAGCGGTTTTGTAAACCGAAGGTCGGCGGTTCGATCCCGTCCGGGGGCACCACCCTTCGCTCTTCGAGCTTCGGGTAGCAGGCCACCCGAAGATCGTTAGACGAAGGGGTGTCCTCCGAAGCCTTGGCGAAGGAGGACAGTCGACAGTTCGCTGCAAACAAGCCGAAATGGCGCACAACCGCCAGGCCGGCTGCCATCTGCGGCAGAGCCGGTAGATATTAGCGCTCAAGATCGAAATGCCGCGGAAACGCCTGATGCAGCAGCATCAGCATCGTCTTGCGCAGGACATTGGTGTTACGGCCGGAAGGGTTCAGGTGATCCCAGTACCAGGCGCCGTGAACCAGATAATTCAGGCTCTCTGATAAGGTGTCTATGTCGACGCCGGAATAGCCGCCACTGCGCGAGATCTCGATCAGCAGCTCGCGCGCTTCGGCCGTGTAGGCGAGGTCGCTCGGCAACCCGATCTCGTTGTAGATCTGCATGCTCTTGCGGTCGCTGGAGAACACGACGAAGACCGAAACCCACTTTGGATGCTGCCGCGCGAATCCTCGCGCGCATTCGACCGCGCCCAGCAGCCTTTCAACCGGCGACAGCCCGGGCGCCCGCACCAAGGTGGCCCACAGCTCATCATATCGATCGCTGAGATACTGCAGCACGGCCCGAAACAGGTTCTCCTTGCTGCGAAAATGGAACACGACCAGCGCGTTCGACGAGCCGACCTGCTCGGCGATGCGCTGCATGGTGACGCTCGCCAGCCCTTCATCGGCGATGAGGTCGATGGT
>NZ_RZSG01001096.1:0-1532 GCF_003997725.1 Mesorhizobium sp. M4A.F.Ca.ET.050.02.1.1 | reverse complement strand
TTCGCTGCGCGTGCTCGACGGCGCCATCGCGCTGCTCGACGCCAATGCCGGTGTCGAGCCGCAGACGGAGACCGTCTGGCGCCAGGCCGACAAGTACCACGTGCCGCGCATGATCTTCTGCAACAAGATGGACAAGATCGGCGCCGACTTCTACCGCTCGGTCGAGATGATCGGCTCGCGCCTCGGCGCGCAGGCCGTCGTCATGCAGCTGCCGATCGGCGCCGAGACCGAGTTCAAGGGCGTCGTCGATCTCGTCGAGATGAACGCGCTGGTCTGGCGCGACGAGACGCTGGGCGCCGCCTGGGACGTCGTCGAGATCCCGGCCGACCTCAAGGCTCGCGCCGAGGAATACCGCGAGAAGATGATCGAAGCCGCCGTCGAGATGGACGAGACCGCGCTCGAGAACTACCTCGAAGGCAAGATGCCGTCGAACGACGAGATCCGCGCGCTGATCCGCAAGGGCACCATCGCGGTCAAGTTCTTCCCGATGTTCTGTGGCTCGGCCTTCAAGAACAAGGGCGTGCAGCCGCTGCTCGACGCCGTCGTCGAATACCTGCCGTCGCCGGCCGACGTTCCCGCCATCAAGGGCGTCGATGCCAAGACCGACGCCGAGATCGAGCGTCACGCGGACGACAACGAGCCGCTGTCGATGCTGGCCTTCAAGATCATGAACGACCCGTTCGTCGGCTCGCTCACCTTCGCCCGCATCTATTCGGGCAAGCTCGCCAAGGGCGTCTCGCTCGACAACACCGTGAAGGGCAAGAAGGAGCGCATCGGCCGCATGCTGCAGATGCATGCGAATTCGCGCGCCGACATCGAAGAGGCTTACGCCGGCGACATCGTCGCTCTGGCCGGCCTCAAGGACACCACCACCGGCGACACGCTCTGCGATCCGCTGCACCCGGTCATCCTCGAGCGCATGGAATTCCCCGATCCGGTCATCCAGATCGCCATCGAGCCGAAGACCAAGAACGACCAGGAGAAGATGGGCCTTGCCCTGCATCGCCTGGCGGCTGAGGATCCGTCCTTCCGCGTCAAGACCGACGAGGAAAGCGGCCAGACCATCATCGCCGGCATGGGCGAGTTGCACCTCGACATCATCGTCGACCGTATGCGTCGCGAGTTCAAGGTCGAAGCCAATATCGGCGCGCCGCAGGTGGCCTATCGCGAGACGATCACCCGCACGCATGAGCAGGACTACACGCACAAGAAGCAGACCGGCGGTACCGGTCAGTTCGCCCGCGTCAAGATCCTGTTCGAGCCGGACCAGGAAGGCGGCGACTTCAAGTTCGAGTCGAAGATCGTCGGCGGCGCGGTGCCGAAGGAATACGTCCCCGGCGTCGAGAAGGGCATCAACAGCGTGCTGTCGTCCGGTCCGTTCGCTGGCTTCCCGATGATCGGCGTCAAGGCGACGCTCATCGACGGTGCCTTCCACGACGTCGACTCCTCGGTGCTCGCCTTCGAAATCGCCGGCCGCGCCTGCTTCCGTGAAGCTGCGCCGAAGCTCGGCGTGCAGTTGCTCGAGCCGATCA
>NZ_RZSG01001095.1:0-1537 GCF_003997725.1 Mesorhizobium sp. M4A.F.Ca.ET.050.02.1.1 | reverse complement strand
GGCTTCACCGGCTGGGGTTCCTTCGCCGAATATGTCGCCATCGACCATGCCGACACCAACCTGGTGCGCCTGCCGGACGAGATGGACTTCGCCACCGCCGCCAGCCTCGGCTGCCGCTTCGTCACCTCCTTCCGCGCTATCGTCGACCAGGGCCGGGTGAAGCCGGGCGAATGGGTGGCCGTGCATGGCTGCGGCGGCGTCGGCCTGTCGGCGATCATGATCGCCAGTTCGATGGGCGCCAACGTCATCGCCATCGACCTCACCGACGAGAAGCTGGACTTCGCCAGGAAGATCGGCGCCGTGGCGACCATCAATGCCTCGAACACGCCCAACGTGGTCAAGGCGGTCAAGCAGATCACCAATGGCGGCGCGCACATGTCCATGGACGCGCTCGGTCACCCGACCACCTCGTTCAACTCGATCGCCAATCTGCGCCGGCGCGGCCGTCACGTTCAGGTCGGCCTGATGCTGGCCGACGACGCGCGCCCGCAGGTGCCGATGGACAAGGTGATCGCCTTCGAGCTCGAGATTCTCGGCAGCCACGGCATGCAGGCGTACCGCTATACGGCGATGATGGAGATGATCCGCACCGGCAAGCTGAAGCCGGAACTTCTGGTCGGCAAGAAGATCAGCCTCGAAGAAGCGCCCGCGGCCTTGATGGCGATGGGCGGCTTCGAGGGCATCGGCATCGGCGTGGTGACGAAGTTCTAGGTGCGGATGGCGCCGTCACGCCGAAGCCGCGCGTCTCGGCAACTCCTGCTTTGCGAATTTCTTGGCGCCGACGACGCACAGCACTACGCCGAGCGTGACGACCAACATCAGCGGGCTGACCTGCTCGTGCAGCAGCGTCGCCGCCAGCGCCAGGCCGAAGAAGGGCTGCAGCAGTTGCAACTGGCCGACGGCGGCGATGCCGCCTTGCGCAAGGCCGCGATACCAGAACACGAAACCAATCAGCATGCTGAACAGCGAGACATAGGCGAGACCGATCCAGGCGCTTGAGCCGACGTCGGCGAAGGATGGCGGCAGCGTCGCAAAGGTCAGCACCAGCGTGATCGGCAGCGACAGCACCAAAGCCCAGCAGATCACCTGCCAGCCGCCCAATCTGCGCGACAGCGCTGCACCCTCGGCATAGCCCAGTCCGCAGGCGATGATGGCAGCCAGCATCAGGCCGTCGCCGACCGGCGATGCGGTCACGCCTTGCGTCAGAGCAAAACCCGCCACCAGCGCGCTGCCGAGGCATGAGAACAGCCAGAATGCCGGTCTTGGACGGTCGCCGCCGCGCAGCACGCCGAAGATCGCCGTCGCCAGCGGCAGCAGGCCGACGAAGATGATGGAGTGGGCCGAGGTGACATGCTTGAGCGCCAGCGCCGTGAGCAGCGGAAAACCAACGACCACACCCAGTGCGACGATCGCCAGCGACAGCAGATCCTCGCGCTCCGGCCGCTTCTGCCGGAACAAGGCGAGCATCGCCAGGCCACGCAGGCCGGCAATCGCCGCTCGGGCCGAGGTCAGGAATGTCGGATCGAGATCCGCAACC
>NZ_RZSG01001094.1:0-1538 GCF_003997725.1 Mesorhizobium sp. M4A.F.Ca.ET.050.02.1.1 | reverse complement strand
ATGCCGATGAATTCTTCGGCGCGGCGGCGGAAATCACCTTCGGAAAACCCTTCCGGCCGGCTGAAATTGGCGGCCTGGCGCGGATCCTGGACCATCGTCGCGTTCCAGCCGATACGGCCGTGGCTGATGATGTCGAGGGAAGCAAAGCGACGCGCCAGATTGTAGGGCTGGTGCGCGAGCGTCGAGGCCCCGGCGACGAGCCCGATCCTTTCGGTCAGCGTCGCGAGCGCCGCCAGCAGCGTCGTTGCCTCGAACGGGCTGGTTGATCGAGCGCCGTTGGCTGCGGTATCGGAAACGACGACCATGTCGACCCCTGCCGCCTCCGCTTTCCGCACGAAGCCGGCTATGCGGCGGAAGTCCAGGCCGGCCTGTCCGTCGGTGGCAGCAATGTCGAGCGAAATGGCGAGATGCATGACGCGAACCTAAGTCCGCCTTCGCGCAAGGCAAGTCCGTCGGGTGGGCCAGCGGGCCGTCACTTGCCGGCCAGCCCCTACTTGCCGGCAAGAATATCCTTGATCAGCCGCTGGCAGCGCTCGGCCATGAAATCGAGCAGCAGCCGCACTTTCGGGTCCTGCAGCTTCTTGTGCGGGTAGACGGCGGCGAACTGCACCGGCGTCGGCGGTGTCTTGGCCAGGATCACCTTCAGCCGTTGGTCGCGGATGAAAGGCTCGACCTCGAAGCGCGGCTTGTTGATGATGCCACGACCCGACAGCGCCCAGCCGGTCAGCACATCGCCGTCATCGGTGTCGTACGGCCCGTGCACCTCGAATTTCTGCGGGCCGGCCGGCGTCTGCAGCGTCCACACATATTCGCGCGCGCCGGCATAGCGCAGCATCAGGCAATCGTGCTTCTTGCCGATCAATTCCTGCGGCTCGGCCGGCTCGCCGCGCGCCTCCAGATATTTCGGCGCCGCCACCAGCACCCGCTCGCATTCCATGATGCCGCGCATCCTGAGGCTGGAATCCTCGATGATGCCCAGCCGGAAGGCGACGTCGATGCCTTCCTTCATGATGTCGACATTGTGATCCGAAAGCCTGAGCCGCACCTCGATATCAGGGTATTTGTCGTGGAAGTCCGGAATGCCGGAGGCCACCAGCCGCCGCCCGAGGCCGAGCGGCGCCGTCACCTTGATCGTGCCGCGCGGCTGGCCGGACAATGCCGAGACGGCGGCCTCCGCCTCGGTGATCGCCTCCAGCACCTGCTTGGCGCCGGTGTAGAACACCGTGCCGTGCTCGGTCGGCATCAACTGCCTGGTCGTACGATTGAACAGGCGAACGCCGAGGTGCTTCTCCAGCTCCTTGATGCGGTTGGAAGCGACAGCCGGCGAGATGCGCATGTCGCGCCCCGCCGCCGACAGATTGCCGAGCTCGACGACACGGACGAAGACGGCGATGTTGTCGAGATAGGCCATGCTTGGCTCTCATGCGGCTGCGCCAAGGTCTGGAAACCCGCCGCTTCGGCTCGGCCTGACCTGAATCTCACACCTTATACAACCCTAGTATTTTTTATTTTTTTTTGAAAGTCATCGCGCACCTCGC
>NZ_RZSG01001093.1:0-1543 GCF_003997725.1 Mesorhizobium sp. M4A.F.Ca.ET.050.02.1.1 | reverse complement strand
GACCTGTGTCACGCCAGATGGCTGAACCGCCTTCGTTTCCGTGCGCTGCGGATTTCGGCAATCCGTTCGGCGTCCCCTTCTCCGAGGTGGCGGCCGCGCTCGAGGATCTCGAGCGTGTATTCCTCATAGGTCAGGCCGAGCCGCTCGGCTCTCTCCAGCCGCATCAGCATGACGTCGCGGCTGGGCGCCTTCCAGGCTTTGGCGTGGGCGGCCTGCCAGGCAAGGAAAATGTAGGCGTCGCCCTGGCCCCAGGGCGGGCCGTCATAGTCGTCGAGCGGCGGCCCGCCATTGTGCGAGCGTCGGGGACGTCGCGCCATGCCGTCAGCCCCTGACCAGCGCGACCAGATAGTCGGCGGCGTCCGGACCCGGGGAATGGAAGGCGCAGTCGGACGGCGCGCCGAGCGCCAGGCAGTCGCCGGCCCGAAGACTGTGCACGACTTCACCCTCGGTGAAGTCGAGCCGTCCGCCGATCAGCCAGATCTGCTGCTTGATGAAGGCGTAAGACGCCGCAGGAAAGCTGACGCTGGCGCCCGCCGGCAAGCGCACCTTGACCAGTTCGAGCGGCATGTCCGACGCCGGCGAGAGGTGCCGCCTGAGATAGCCGGTGGCCGGATCGCGCCACACCGGCTGCTCGCCTTCGCGCAGCAGGCCGCCGCCCTTGAGTTCCGCCCTGGCAATGAGCGTCGACAGCGTCATGCCGAAGGCCGCGGCGATGCGCACCAGCAGCGCCGCGGTCGGGCTGGTCTTGCCCTGCTCTATGGTGCTGAGCATTGCCTTCGACACATCGGAGCGCTCCGCCAGCTGCGCCAGCGACCAGCCCCGCAAGGTCCGTTCCGAGTGTATCCTGTTGCCAAGGCTGGATGAAATGTCGTTCGCTATATAATTCATTCGTTCAATATATCGAATGAAGACATGGAATGAAAGAGCGCGCTTGATCGAATCTTAGCGGTCGGCTTAACGCCGCCTACACCATCCGACCTCACCCCGGCTTAACCTCATCTGTGTAGGCTGAACGCCGAGGGAATGGGGATCATGCCATTTATGTTTGTCGAACGCGAAGTCTCCGTTGGAGAAGCGACCTCGCAGGAGCGCCGCAACAGGGAACAGAACGACAAGCGCATTCTCGGCAATGTCGTGCAATGCGACGGCGCGCGGGCCACCATCAGCGCCTATGCCGACGATGTCGAAGGCACGGTCACCGGTCTATGGACCGTCGGCAAGATGATCTCGATCAACCTCGGCTCGACGCGAACCGTCGGCCTCGTCTATGAAATCGGCAAGTCGGACCGCGCCTGGAGCAATGAGGGCCAGAACCCGATCGAGGTCAGCATCGAGTTGATCGGCGAAGTGCGTGACGGCGCCGAGCCGGGCGCTAAGCCGGTCTTCGATCGCGGCATCACCACCTACCCACATATCGGCGCCATTGCGCATCGCATCCGCAGCCGCGACTTGCAGGCCGTCTACGACCTCGCCGGCCGGCATTCGATCACCATTGGCACGCTGTCACAGGACGAGGCGATCGACGCCAACATCGCCATCGACG
>NZ_RZSG01001092.1:0-1545 GCF_003997725.1 Mesorhizobium sp. M4A.F.Ca.ET.050.02.1.1 | reverse complement strand
ATGCACAAGCTCGCAACGCCCGTAGCGGCGCCGGCAGGGGCGGAAAGCCTGTCCGGCGACATGGCGCTGGTGCGTCGCGCCTTGGCGCGCGAGGCGGAGGCCTGCCGCGCCATCATCAAGGCTAACAACCAGCGTCTCTACCGCATCGCGCGCGGCGTTGTGCGCAACGACGCCGAGGCCGAGGACATCGTGCAGGAGGCCTATGTGCGGGCCTTCGCCAATCTTTCAACTTTTCGTGGCGGATCCTCGCTCTCGACCTGGCTGTCGCGCATCGTCATCAACGAGGCGCTCGGTCGGCTGCGCAAGCGAAAACGGATCGTGGCGCTGCCCGAAAACCCGGAGGCGCAGATCATCCGCTTCCCTCTAAACCCCAGCGACGATCCGGAGCGGACGATGGCGCAGCGGCAGATCCTCGCACTGGTCGAACGGGCGACCGACAGCCTGCCCGACGTCTACCGCAGCGTGTTCGTAGCCCGCGTCATAGAGGGCTTCAGCATGGACGAGACCGCCGACCTGCTTGGCGTCAAGCCCGAGACCGTCAAGACCAGGCTGCACCGGGCGCGCGCCCTGGTGCGCAAGGCGCTGGACGACGAGATCGGCCCGGTGCTGCTCGACGCCTTCCCCTTCGCCGGCCGCCGCTGCGAGCGGCTGACCGAGGCGGTGATGAAAAGACTGGGGATCGAAGGCTGATTCCCGGGAACGTTTCGGCCCTTCCCGCATCCAATCAGCGTTAACCGAAGAACGCGAGCCCGGCACCACCGGGCGAAGGAGATGCCATGCTTACCCGACCGACCGTTGCCCTCGCCGCCCTGCTCATGCTCGGCGCAGCGCCGCTGGCGCAGGCCGCCGACAAGCCGACCGATCCGCAGATCGCCCACATCGCCTACACGGCGGGCACGATCGACATCGAGGCGGCGAAGCTGGCGATCGAGAAGTCCAAGACCAAGGAGGTCGTGGATTTCGCCAACGACATGGTGCGCGACCATGAGGCGGTGAACAAGCAGGCGCTCGACCTGGTCAAGAAGCTCAATGTCACGCCGGAGGACAACGCCACGAGCCAGGCGCTGGCCAAGGCGGCGGCAGAAGAACGCGGCAAGCTCGCGAAGCTCGACGGCGCGGCCTTCGACAAGGCCTATGTCGAGAATGAGGTGGCCTACCACAAGCAGGTCAACGGGGCGCTGGAGACCCTGCTCATCCCGTCGGCGAGCAATGCCGAGTTGAAGAGCCTGCTGGAAACCGGGCTGAAGATCTTCCAGGGGCATCAGCAGCATGCCGAGCATGTCGCCGGCAGCCTGAAATGACGGCGCTGACACGGCCGGCATTAGCGGCGCTGGCGCTGGCGCTCACCGCCAGCCCGGCGTCCGCAGCCACGATCACGGTAACGATCGACAAGCTTGTTTTTTCGCCAGCAAGCGTCGAGGCCAAGGTCGGCGACACGGTCGAATGGGTGAACAAGGATGGGTTGGCCCACACGGCCACGGTGAAGGGCGGTTGGGAGGCGATGATCCCGCCGAAGTCGAGGGGAAGGATGACTCTCACGGAAGC
>NZ_RZSG01001091.1:0-1546 GCF_003997725.1 Mesorhizobium sp. M4A.F.Ca.ET.050.02.1.1 | reverse complement strand
GGCGGGACAGCACCCCCCTCTGGCCTGCCGGCCATCTCGCCCTCAAGGGGGGAGATTATTCGCTCCGCCGCCTTCGCCAATTTCGAACGCTGCGAGGGTGCGCGCCGGCGCTGAAACCGCAAATCTCCCCCCACAAGGGGGAGATGCCCGGCAGGGCAGAGGTGGCGCCTCGCGCGACCTCCCAAATCACCTTCTCCGATCGCCGCCTGACCGTCGCAAAATAGCCGCTGTTGCTGGAAATCCTGCTGGCTGCAAGAGCGTGGCCCGGGGGGAGAGACATGATGAGATTTTCGATCATGGTGGGTCTTGTAATCGCCAGCTCCATGGCGCGGGCGGGCGACAACCTCCCCTATTCGCCCTCCGCTGATGTCCCCGACTATGTCGCGACCATGACGGTCCAGCCATTGGTAGGACCGACCCATACGAGGATAGTCACGCATCATGGCGGTTGGGTCCGCGTCGAGGAAATGCAAGCCACAACCTATGGAAATCCGGCAAAGCAGATATCAGTCACTTTCCGCGGGGATTCGCAGACAGGCTATTCGCCTGTTTCGATAAGTCGTGAGACATCGACATCCTATGAGAGGATTCGCGGGGTAATCGAAACCGGACAGACCCAGACGCACGATAGCGAGCGATGCGATGTACGGGAAATCCAGCGGCGCGATCCAGACAGGTCAGAACCCGGGCTGAAATGGCTGAGTTGCGTGACAGCCGATGGTATCGAGATTGCCACCGAGGTGTTTGTGAACGGTTCGCCGTTTCGTCAGTCAACGCTCGTCAAACTCGAACGCCGGCCTGTGTCCGCCGAGGAGGTCGCGCTCCCTGCCAAGCTGCTCGACGTCGCCCAATGGCTGCACTTCGACGACCAGCCGGCCGCAACGGGTGTCAAGCAGCCGCCGGATTTCGCCATGCGCATGCAATGGAAAGGTGCGGTCAGGGTCATGCGGCGGCACGATCCGTGGATCTATGATGAAGCTGCCTATCCGGATGGGCGGAGATACCTAAGCATCCGCAACGCTCGGACAGGGCAGGAACTGTCCTTCAGGGCCGCCAAGGGCGGCGCGTTCGAGAATCTCTTCCTGTGCCAGAAATGTCAGCCAGGAGATATGCTGTCTATTCTCCATGGCCGCGACGCCGTCCCCAAGAGCATGGGCCACACGGACAGCGTTCTCGGCGAGCCATGCGAGTGGTTTGACATGGCGCCGCGCACGGCTGATGTCAACCATTCGCAATGTCTGACGCCGGACAGGATCCCGTTGGAAATCGGCATTGGTGGGGCGTGGGCGCCGCGTGAGGAGTTTGTCGCCGATGAGATCCAGCGCCGGGACCTCAAGCCCGAAGAGATCCTTCCACCCGCCGATGTGCTGACACGATCGAACTGGGACATTCCGGGATAGCGGAACTTACCAAAACGCTGGCGGGACAGCACCCCCCTCTGGCCTGCCGGCCATCTCCCCCTCAAGGGGGGAGATTATTCGCTCCGCCGCCTTCGCCAATTTCGAACGCTGCGAGGGTGCGCGCCAGCGCTGAAACCGCAAATCTC
>NZ_RZSG01001090.1:0-1547 GCF_003997725.1 Mesorhizobium sp. M4A.F.Ca.ET.050.02.1.1 | reverse complement strand
ATCAGGGACCGTGGGCTGGCTAGAATGTTCTACGAACCCTCGAAAGGGCACGGCCTGCCGCACGATCCGTCAAAGGCGATCGTGGCGCCGCGACCGATCGGCTGGATCTCGACCATCGACCGCCAGGGCAAGATCAACCTCGCGCCTTATTCGTTCTTCAATGCCTTTTCGACAAAGCCCTTCATCGTCTGGTTCTCATCGGAGGGTGAGAAGGACAGCGCCACCTTCGCCGAAGAGACCGGCGAGTTCGTCGCCAATCTGGTCAGCCGCGATCTGGCGCAGAAGATGAACCGCACCGCGGTCGACGCGCCGCGCGGCGTCAGCGAGTTCGGCTATGCCGATCTGACGATGGCGCCGTCGCGCCTTGTCGCGCCGCCGCGGGTGGCGGAGGCGCCGGCCGCGCTCGAGTGCCGGGTGACGGAGATCATCCGGCCGCGTGCGCTCGACGGCACGCAGACGAGTGCCGTCGTCGTCGCCGGCGAGGTGGTTGGCGTCCATATCGACGATGCCTATCTGAAGGACGGTATCTTCGACATCGTCAGGGCCGGCAATGTCGGCCGGCTCGGCTATATGGACTATGCCAGCATCGACGAGATTTTCTCGATGCGCCGGCCGCGCTGGGGAAAGGACTAGGCAGAGCTCAGGTAAACGGCGGCGGGACATTCGCGGAAGGTTGGCCATGATCGCAAGACTGATCCTGCAGACTTTCGTGTGGTTCGGCGTCATGGGCGCCGTGCTGTTCCTCTCGGCCGGCACGCTGAACTGGCCGGGAGCCTGGGTGTATCTGGTGGCGATGATTGGACTCAGCCTCACCATGGGCGTGTCGCTCGCCCGGCGCGATCCCGGGCTGATGAACGAGCGGCTGCGCCCTCCGATCCAGAAGGACCAGACCGCGGCCGACAAGGTGCTCCTCTCCATACTGCTCATCGCCATCTTTACGTGGCTGGGTCTCATGGGGCTCGACTTTCGCCACGGCTGGTCGGCGGTTCCTTTCTGGGGACTGGCACTCGGTGGGCTGGTCCTGCTGGTCGGTATCTGGATCTGCTACCTGACGATGCTGGAGAACAGTTTTGCGGCGCCTGTAGTGAAGATCCAGGGTGAGCGCGGACAGCATGTGATTACCACGGGCCCCTACAGCTATGTCCGCCATCCGATGTATGCCGGCGCCATCCCCTACTTTGCCGGCACGGCGCTTCTGCTTGGCTCCTGGTGGGGGCTGGCCTCGGTGCTCTTTTTCATCGTGCTCCTGGCGGTCCGCATCTTTATCGAGGAGAGGACGCTGCGGACCGGCCTGCAGGGCTATGACGACTACGCGGCAAATGTCCGCTACCGGCTGATCCCGCTGGTCTGGTAGCCGCTGGCCAAGCGATCGGCGGCGAGCGATCGACTAGGCAGAAATCCCTGCCGCCCTGGCGCGGGCCAGCAATCGCTCGGCGAGCCGCAGGTGCGGCCGGTCGACCATTTTGCCGTCGATGCCGACGACGCCGGGATTACCCGCCGCCGCGAACGCGTCGACGATTGCCTGGGAGTGTCGCACGGCTTCCGCC
>NZ_RZSG01000108.1:0-11977 GCF_003997725.1 Mesorhizobium sp. M4A.F.Ca.ET.050.02.1.1 | reverse complement strand
GGGTGGGATGGATCTGATCTTCTGTTCGGAAGTGCTCTACTATCTGGATGATCTCGCCGAGCTGCGGCGCATCGCCAAAAAATTCGCCGAAGCATTGGCGCCTGGCGGCAGTTTCATCAGCGCGCACGCATTCGTGCTGCGTGACAATGTTGAAAGGACGGGCTTCGACTGGAACACATTCGGTGCAAAAGCGATCTCGGAGACGCTGGCAGCGACCGAAGGTCTCGTGCTCGAGCAATCGATCCAGACCGAGCTCTACCGTATTGACCGCTTCCGCCGGCTGTCGCCGGACGATGTGGCGACGGAACCGGTGATCGATTATGTGCCAATCCGCGCGCCTATCGAAATCAGCGTCGCGCGAAATATCGTCTGGGGCGGGGCGCGGGCCTTGCGCCGCGACGTCGCGCGTAACGAGCGGCGGCAGCGTATCCCTGTCCTCATGTATCACAGCGTCTCCGACGATGGTCCGGCCGCGCTCGCCCGCTTTCGGCTCACGCCCACCGCATTCGCCAGCCAGATGAGATGGCTGCGCGCCAATGGCTTTCACGCGATTAATTCCGAGCAGTTGGAAGGGTTCATCGCCAACCGCAGCCCTTTCGTTGGCCGCCCGGTGCTCATCACCTTCGATGACGGCTTCCAGAACTTTGCCGACCATGCCTGGCCGACCTTGCGCGCGAACGACCTGACCGCGGAAGTGTTCCTGGTGACGGACCTGGTGGGTGAAAGCGCACGCTGGGACGCCGAGATCGGCCCGCCGACGCAGCTTATGGACGCCGGGACGGTGCGACGCCTCTCCGCCGAAGGTGCGTTCTTCGGAAGCCATCTGGCGACGCATCGCGCCATCGATGGTCTGTCGAGTTCTGGCCTGGCCGCCGAGCTCCTGCGCTCTCGTATGGTCATCGAACGGTGGATCGGTCGGCCAACCACGGCGTTCGCGGCGCCCTTCTCTGTCACCGACCGAAGGCTTGGCCGGCTGGCCAGGGAGTGCGGCTATCGGATCGGCTTCGGCGGTAGACACGGGCCGGCGGACCTCGATTGCGATCCCATCGACCTTCCGCGCATCGAGGTTCGCGGGGATCGCTCGCTCGATGACTTTGTTGCCATTGTCGAGGCGGTGCTCGAATGATGCGACTGGATCAGACGCCGCCCTCGCTTGCGGTTGCGCACCAGAACATCCCCCTGAAATAGGGCCTGACGTGAGAGGCTCAGGTCGCCTTGATTCCTGCCTGGCCGATCTTGCGCCATCGGGCGTTTTCACGAACCAGTTTCAGGTCTTCGGTCGTCTCGGCAAATGTCCGCAATCGGTATTGCCGAAGCAAGTCCGGGAAGAGCGCCCCCTCCGGCAAGCCGGCAAGCTGCTCGCGGACCGAGGTCTTCTCATCAATGACCCGAGTGCCCCAGGCATTTTCCCGTACCTGCAGCTCCGCAGCCAGATCGCGCTCTTGCGGCACGTTTTCGTCTAGCGCAGCCAGCAGGATCGAGTGGAAAAGCGCTACATAGCCGATCTGCCTCAGGCCGCCCACGACCCGCACCCGCGGCAATATGGCAAGGGCGAGGAACATCAGGAACAAGTTCGGCAGCAGCACGCCATCCAGCAGCGCCTGCCCAAGCTGCGGCCGCTCGAACGGGATGGAAAGACCATGCGGCCTGTCAGGCTCGATCAGGTGCCCGTTCTTCAGCACGAGCTTGCGTACTCGCTGCTCGCGGATACCCCAGAAATAGTCCGTGGCATTGGGCAGGAATCTGCCGAATGGTCCCGATGCGGCCTCTTGCAAGGCATGCTCGAGGCGCTGGCGTCTTGCGGGCTCGATGAGCAGCTTGGAAAGAAGGCTGCCGTCATCTTCCAGATGCCGCGCTACAGCAACCGCGGCGAGCCGATCATCGATGAAAACCGGCAGGGCCATGCCGGAACGATCCCAATTGGTGACCAGATCCTCGTTGAGGGCTGTCAGCGCATCGGCAGCGGTTCCAAACACCTTGTTTTGGCTGGCAAGCAGCGTGCCCAGCCAGCGGCTGGCATCGGTTTCATCGCCGACTGCTTCGAGCGCACGCTTGTTGAGGGAGACGGGACCGGCCGCGCAGGCGCTTTTGCGGCACAGTTTGTGGCGGCCCATGCCAAACAGGTTGACCTTGTCGTCGCCGACATCGAGCCAGCCCGGCCCCTCCCGGCCAATTGTCTCCATGGTCATCGTCGTTCCCATGAAAGCGAAGAAGGCCGACAGCCCGCTTTCGACCGCGCCGAGCCAGGCAAGCAGGAGGGCATCGAAGGTGATCCGGTCCATCAGAAGCAGGCAATGCAGGCCGGACTGAATCACCGGTCTGTGCTCGAACTCTTCGAGGGCCTTGCCGATCTCCTCAGGCTGCACAATCACACTGAGGCGCTGATGCAGGACTTCGCGCAGGATCGAGCGGGCAGCGATCGCCGGGCCTGATGCAGGCCTTGCCACCGGCCGCCACAGATGGCGGGCGTAATCGGAAACCTGTGAATTCCAGTTCTGCTCGATGTCACGCACCACTTCCGGGCAGAGCAGCGAAAGCACCGCCAGAATTTCCGCCGGGGGCGTAGGGGGTGGATCAAAGACGGCGGTCATTGGTCCCGTCTAGCCGCTTGCGGTGCAAACGCCAAGGGAGACCAGACAGTTAAGACCATACAGCGGATCCTAGAATCGCAGCCGGGCCATGCTCAGCAGGTCGTGGTACTGCCCGTCGGTAAAGCCGGCCTTCACATGCCGACCTTCGACCTCGAAACCGTGGCTGGTGTAGAGACGGATGGCCGGTTCGTTGTCGGCATAGACCGTCAATTCGACCCGTTTCAGGGCCCGCCAGTTGTCGGCCACGTCAAGCAGCGCGCCAAGTATGGCAGAGCCAATGCCCTTGCCGACAAAGGCATCGTCGACGCCGATGTTGATCTCGCCGATATGCGAACGGCGCGGCGAACCCTGCACGACCAAGCTGCCATGGCCGACGACCTTGCCGTCCAGCTCCGCAACGATCCAGGTGGTTTCCTGGCCGGACTTGGCGATGCGCCGCTCCACCTGCTCCACCCTCTCGAAGGGCATCCTGAAAGTGCCCCAGCGGAAGCCCGGCATGTTGAAGATCGTGCAAAGCGCCTCCGCATCGCTTGGCCGCACGGGTCGGAGCTGCGGCTGGATTTTCTCGGAGGATGGCGAAGTCGTGCTGTTCATGGCGTTCCCGGCTAGAGCAATTCCAGGAAAGTGTAAGCGGTTTTCCGCCCGGAATTGCGTCCGAACAAAGATAGAGCAGTTCGCCGTTTCCTTTGGAACGATGAAATGCTCTATGGTAATCGGCTGGGCACGATGCACCGGACGTCACCTGAAAATCCAGCCGTCTCTGCAATCTATGATGCCGATTGCGAGCCAAAGTAACGAGAGGCGACGTACAGTTTGAAGACGCCGCTGATGCCGATCCAGCCGAAAAGGGCGAGCCACGCCAATGTTCCGGTCGCCGTCCAGCCGATCCGGTGCACCGCGGCGTCGGTGATGACGAGGCCAAGGATGGCAAGCAGGCCAACCAGAAACTGCGCCAGGCCGAGCACCAGCAGTTCCTCGCGCGGCGCGCTTCTCCACACAAGATATATGCCGCCCGCACCGGCGAGGAAGATGGCGCTATAGACCTGAGCGTGGAAGGCATCGACCGGCCATGGCCAGGTGCTGCTGAATGTCAGGGGAAACAGCAGCAGGCCGACGCCATAGAGCCCAAGGATCGCCGATTCCACCGGCATGTAGCCGCGCCATGCGGCGCTTAACGTCACGCCTTTTGCCGAAGGACGCGCCCTGGCCCGCCACAGGAACACCCCGGATACCGCGACCGAGCCAAGATAGACCAAAAACCAGAGCCACGGTGCTTTGCGCTCGAAGTTGAAATAGCCGAGATTGATGAATGAAGCCGCCGACACGATGACGGTGAAGATGAAGGCCATGACGAGCACGAGCCTGCCGGGCGACCAGCGATTCCACAACAGGAGCGCCGCCATCACGACCATTTCGGCGGTGTAGAAGCCGCCGAGGAAGCGGGCATTGAACGGCGTGACGGCCCAAGGCCAGCGCGGCTTGACCAGCACAGGCGCGAAAAACAGGCCCGCGCCCACGATCAAGACGATGATGACCGCCACAGAGAAAAGGCGCAGGGCCGCGGGAAACGGTGGGTTGTTGGATGTCGGCATGGGAGCGAGCCCCAAAGATGAATGCCTATATACCATCAAAGTGCCGCTTGCGGCCGGTGAAAATCTGCCGAATGGGAATTGAACTGTCACCAGGCTCATCTATTCGAATGGCCGTACGGTCCGTTTCGACGTAAAATGGGGCACTCGGACCAAAGCGCGGTCCGGTCAACTCGCCTCGAGGGCGCATTTTCCGGAGCCTGCACGATGAACGAAGCCCAGGATCTGTTCTCGCTTCTGCGGCAATCGACCGATGTCGATCCACTGGCAATCGAAGCGATCAAGCGAACCATCGCGGAGGGCGAGGACCGTGAACTTTGCCGCATCAATACGCTGGCCTTCGCCAGCAAGCATGGCCTCGACGAGGAGCGCGCCATAAGCGCCTTTCTCCATGCTGCGCGGGTCGGCATCTTCGACATTTCCTGGAATGTCCTGTGCCCCGGCTGTGGCGGCGTGCTCGACACCAACGCCACGCTGAAAACCCTTCAGAAGGACGAATACAGCTGCGCACTGTGCTCGCAGGGCTATTCGCCGACCCTCGACGAGATGGTCGAGGTGACATTCACCGTCAGTCCCCGCATACGCAGGATTGCGGCCCACAATCCACACGAACTGCCGATGGTGGAATATTTCCGCCAGATCTACTGGGCGTCCGGCGTCGATGTCCCGGATGAGGATTTCGCGAAAAAGCTGGAAGCGTTCTCGCTGGAGGATATCGAACTAGCGCCCGGTGAAAAGGCGGTTCTGCCCATACAGCTTCCGTCCGAATTCATTATCGTCTTCGAGCCGGTCACCCATTCAGCGCAGTTCATCGACGTGAAGGGCGAACCAACAAAGGAGCGCCGAAGTCTCTCTTTAGTCTTCGACCGCGACCATATCCAGAACCAGACGCTGGAGATGCAACCTGGCCCGTTGCGCATTTCGCTGGAAAACAGGACCGAAACCCGCGTGCTGCCGACGGTCTTCATCGCCGGCGAGGCATTGCATGATTTCCTGGGCAAACGCCGGCCCTTCCTCACCGCCAAGCGCCTGCTCACCAACCAGACGTTCCGCGATCTCTATCGCACGGATACACTCGACATCGACCAGCGCCTGAAGATTACCAGCCTGACCTTCCTGTTCACCGACCTGCGCGGATCGACCGCGCTTTACGAGCGGGTGGGCGACCTTGCGGCCTTCGATCTCGTGCGCGCGCATTTCCAGATTCTGCACGAGATCGTGGCGGCGGAGGCCGGCGCGGTGGTAAAGACGATCGGTGATGCGGTTATGGCGACCTTCGCGACGCCCGATCGTGCGATTGCCGCGGCCCTCAGGATGCGCGATGCGATGCGTGCGCTCAACGACACGAGCGGGCGCGAGGATTTGCTGCTCAAGATCGGCGTCCATGCCGGCCCCTGCATCGCCGTGTCTTTGAACGAGCGGCAGGATTATTTCGGCCAGACGGTCAACATTGCGTCGCGGGTCCAGAACCTTGCCAACGCACAGGCGATCTTCGCCACTCGCGCGGTGGTCGACGACAATCTCACCGCCGACCTGTTGCACAGGAACGCGCTGACGCCCGTAGCCCACGAGGTCTCGCTGCGCGGCATTGAGCGAGAGATAGCAGTATATACGATCCCTTGAAGACCTGAGTCGTTCCGGCTCTTACACGCGCCTATAGATAAAATAACGATCTGCGGGCACCGAAGGCGGCGGCAAGAGGCGCTGCAACTGCGGGTGGTCGAGCGGCGTGCCGCTGACCGCGATGCCGCCGACGCGAAGCAGGCGCGCGGTCAGATCGGGAAGCCAGGTAGCGGTCACTGCATCGCGATCTTCATAGCCGGTGCCAATGTCGGCATGAACAAGGGCGGCGTCTATGCCAATGAACCTGTTCGCCGTCTCGCGTATTTCGCCGAGCACAAGGTTTTCAGCTTCGGGGATTGAGCTGGCGTGCGCGGCGAGCGCGCGGTCGAATGCCACGATCCGGCGTCCGGGCAGGTGCTCGCGCAGATGATGGAACGTCCGGCCGTTGCCGAGGCCGAGTTCGAGCACGGGGCCCTCGATCTTCGCCACCCCCGCGCAGACTTGATCGAGAATGTCGCGCTGTGCGGTCAGCCTGCGGATGAAGCTCTCGAGGCGAGACATATGCGTCTGTGTCCTGAACCGGCTCAAGTGATCGGCAATGCCCGCGACCATAACGGTTCACGGGTTAAACCCCCGATCGAGCCTCGCCGCATATAGAGGCGAACGATCAACACCGCAACAACCGAACAGGCTGCCAACAGGGGTCTTGCCGGTGCAGCCGGCGGGCCCGGCGCGCGGCGGGACAGCGATGTCACTTGTAGGGGTCTGCGGCGTCCCGCAAGCCGTCGCCTAGGAAGTTGAACGCCAGGATGACGAGAATGACGGGGAGCATCGGCAAAAGCAGCCATGGATAGAACGCGATCACGCTGACGCTGCGCGCCTCGGTGAGCAGGATGCCCCAGCTGGTTATCGGCGCCCTCAGTCCGAGCCCGAGGAAGCTGAGCGCCGTCTCGCCCAGGATCATGCCTGGTATGGAAATCGTCGCCGTCGCGATCAGATGCGACATGAAACCGGGAATGAGGTGCCGCCGGATAATGCGGCTGCTGCTGGCGCCCATCAATTGCGCGGCCAGAACGTAATCCTCCTCGCGCAAGGCTAGAAGCTTTGAACGCACTGCCCGCGCCAGTCCGGTCCAGTCGAGCAGCCCGAGGATGACGGTGATGCCGAAATAGATCAGGATCGGACTCCAGGTCATCGGCATGATCGCGGCCAGAGCCAGCCATAGCGGAATGCTGGGAATCGATTGCAGAATTTCGATTATCCGTTGAACGATCAGGTCGAAGATACCGCCGTGATAGCCGGCCAGGCCTCCGATGACTATGCCAAGCAGGAAGCTGAAACTGATGCCGACGAGCCCGATTGTCAGTGAAATGCGTGCGCCATAGATGACGCGCGAGAAGACATCGCGCCCTAGCCTGTCAGTGCCGGCAAGAAAGAGCTGGCCGTTTTCGGCAGGGCAGACAAGGTGCCTGTCACCTTCGATCAGACCCCAGAACCGATAACCGTCGCCCCTGCAGAAGAAGCGGATCCGCTGTACATCATCCTGTCTCTCGATGTAGTTCCGCTTGAGCGTGTCCATATCCAGCGTCATCTGGCGGCCATAGACGAACGGCCCGACGAACTGGCCGTTGTGGAACAGGTGCACCCGCTGCGGCGGCGAATAGATGTAGTCCATGTTGCGCGTGTGCAGATTGTAGGGTGCCAGGAACTCGCAGATCAGTATCCCGAAATAAAGCGCTGCCAGGAACATGCCGGATATAAGGGCAAGCCGATGCCGTCGGAATTTCCACCACATCAGCCGCAACTGTGACGCCTGAAAAACCTTCGACTGCTCCGGCGTCATCGCCTCGACCGACTGCAGGTCAAAGGGCGCGATGGAAACGTAGTGTTGCAGTGGGGCACCCGGAGCGGGCAGCGGCGATTGCGTGTTCATTTGGTGCTGCCGCCCTGCAAACGAATTCGTGGATCAAGCAGCGCCAGCGCCAGGTCGGAAATCAGGACTCCGATGACCGTCAGGAAAGCGAGGAACATCAGGAACGACCCCGCCAGATACATGTCCTGGCTCTGCAGCGCCTTGATCAGCATCGGCCCGGTCGTTTCCAAAGACAGCACGATCGCCGTGATTTCAGCGCCGGAGATAATGGCCGGCAGGATGGAGCCGATGTCCGAAATGAAGAAATTAAGCGCCATGCGCAGCGGATATTTGACCAGCGCCTTAAAGGGATGAAGGCCTTTGGCGCGCGCGGTCACGACATATTGCTTGTGTAGCTCATCCAGCAGGTTGGCGCGCAGCCGCCGGATCATGCTTGCCGTGCCCCCGGTGCCGATGATCAAAACCGGGATCCAAAGATGGGCGAGGATCGACTTCGCCTTGGCCCAGCTCATCGGCTCGCTGAGATATTGCTGGTCCATGAGATGGCCGATGGACGTGCCGAACCAGATATTGGCGAAATACATCAGGATCAGCGCCAGCATGAAGTTCGGAATGGCAAGGCCGAGAAGGCCGAAGAAGGTCAGGCCGTAGTCGCCCCAGCTGTATTGATGCGTGGCGGAGTACATGCCGATCGGAAAGGCGATGAGCCAGGTGAAGACGATCGTGACGAAGGAAACCAGCACGGTCAGCCACATTCGCTCCCCGACGACGTCGCGAACTGGCAGCTCATATTCGAAGGAATAGCCGAAATCGCCGTGCAGCATCCCGCCGACCCAGTAGAAGTAGCGAATGATCGGCGGCTTGTCGAAACCATAGTCCTTGCGCATCATCTCGATGCGATCGGAATCCACCGCTTCGCCCTGAGCCCGAAGCTCGGCAACATAGCTGTCGAAATAGTCGCCAGGGGGAAGTTCGATGATCGTGAACACCAGCGCCGATATGACCAGCAGCGTTGGAACCATCACGGCGATGCGCCAGACAATATATCGAAGCACGCTCAGGTCTCTCCAAGCCAGAATGTATCCGGCATGTAGACACCGAAATAGGCTGTCGGGTCGTAGCCGTAGAGCGCCTTTTCAGGCAGATTGCGCAGCCGCGAGGATGCCAGAACCGGCTGATGCGTTCCGTTCACCGTGCCGATCGAGAACACCTGATCGGTGTAGATCGACAGCATTGAATTCCAGATTTCGGCGCGCTCCGTGGCTTCGGTCGATGCATTCCAGCGCTTGAGCAAAGCCATCAACTCGACCACAGGCGCAAGATCGGGCGCCTCGCCGAGCGTGCCGTGAGACAAGTAGTGAGCACCCCAGAGCGGCCATTGCAGCTGGTCGTCGATGGTGGGGGCCAGCTGGTACGGGTTCATGTCGGCGGTCGGCACGCCATTGTCGATGCCCGACCACATCGACATCATGATCTGGCCGCCAAGCGCGCGGCTGCGGAAGATGTCGCGCTGCGAAGTCCGGATAAACAGCGCAATGCCGATCTTGCGCCAGTGATCGGTGATGAGTTCGAGTGCGTCGGTTTCCAGCGTGCTTTCGCCGGCCGTTTCCACGATGATCTGCGCCGGGCGTCCATCGGGAAGTATCCGCAGGCCGTCATCGTCACGCGTCTGAAGCCCGACCTCGTCGAGCAGGGCATTGGCCTGGTCGGGGTCATGGGCGACCCAGGCTTTGGCAAATTCCGGCCGGTAGAGCGGGCTCTCCGGCAGGACCGTATCGGCACTTTCCTGCGCCAATCCGTAGAACACGGCCATGTTGATCTCGCGCCTGTCCACAGCGAGCGAAAGTGCGCGGCGCACGCGAACGTCGCGAAGAAGGCCACGCCACACCTGGTCGGCGCAATTCAGATTGGGTAGCAGCGCCAGCCGCGAACCCTGTGTGCGTTTCCAGAGATGCATCTTCACCGGGTACCGCTTCTCCGCGTCCTTCAGGAAGGCGTAGTCGGCGAAGTCAATTCCCATGCTTTGCAGGTCGCTCTCGCCCGCACCGGTCTTGGCGGAAATGATCGCCGACGAGCTGACATTCATGACGATGCGGTCAACATAGGGTAGTTGCCGGCCATTCTCGTCTATTCGATGAAAGAACGGGTTCCGCTCGAAGACGAACTGTTCGGCCGGCGGCTTGGTCCGGTTCTGCCAGGGATCGAGCGTCGGCAGATCCGGGTTCTCCGGGCGATACTGCCGCGACATGCGGATATGCAGGAGCGTCCATTTCTTGGCCCGGTTCTCCTTCATCAGGCCGGCGAGCCGGAATGGATCCTGATATTTCTTGTGGAACTGCTTGAGATAGGCGGCCGGCAGAACAAGCGATAGCGGCGAAGCAGCAGCGAGCTTGGGCAGGAAGTCGGGATTGGGCGCATCCCAACTATAGCGGACCGTCAACGGATCGACGATGTCGAAGCGCGGCGGCTTGCCGTCAGCCAGCAGGGCTGGGGCGAGCCCGCCTTGCGAAAGCTCATCGTTCAGCCAGACATCTTCCCAACAATAGCGAAAATCCTCCGGCGTCAGCGTGCCACCGTCAGACCATTTATGCCCTTCCCGTATCTTGAAAGTGAAGACGCGATCATCCGCTACGTCGAAACTTTCGAGAATGTCGGGTTGCAGGTTGAGCTTTTCGTCATAGCCGACCAGGCGAGCATACCCATAGATCGTCATCAGCCGGATATCTTTCTGGCTGCCGATGATCGTGCGCAGCGCGCCGCCATACTGGCCGGGCTGCCGGCCGATCGCAGCGAGATTCAACGCGCGCGGGCGCTTCGGCAGACGTTCGGCGAGTGCCGGCAGCGCCCCGGCCTGCAGCCGCGGCTGAAGAAATTCCGGCTCCAGATCGCCGGCGCTTGACGTATTCGGCAGAAATGCCGAAGCCATGAGCCCAAGGACGGTGCGCCGGCTGATCAAGGGCGTAGCTCGCTGACATCGGCCGAACGTCGGGCCAGCACGAGGTGGCCGCCGCCAAGGTCGAGCGGCGACAGCGTATCCTCTTCGCCCTCGTCGCGGAATTGCGGTCCCCAAGCGCTGGTGTCGGAAGCGCCGCCGAGCTTCAGCGTCTTGAAATCCATCGGCCTGTCGAGATCAGGGAAAGGTACTGCGGCAACCAGTGAGCGTGTGTAGGGGTGGATCGGTCTCCTAAGCAGAATTTCGCGCGGCGCAAGCTCGACGATACGCCCGCCGCACATGACCGCGATGCGGTCTGCCATGTAATCCACCACCGCCAGGTTGTGGGATATGAACAGGTAGGTCAGACCCAGTTCCTTCTGCAGGTCCTTCAGAAGGTTCAGTATCTGCGCCTGGACAGAGACATCGAGCGCCGAAACCGGCTCGTCGCAGATCAGGAGTTCAGGCCCCAGCGCCAAGGCGCGCGCAATGCCGATACGCTGACGCTGCCCACCGGAGAAACTGTGCGGATAACGCTTGATAAAGCGCGGATCGAGCCCGATTGCCTGCATCAGGCTCTTCACCGTGGCAAGTCGGGACGCGGCATTGCCACGTTGATGGATTTCCAACGGCTCGCTCAAGATGTTCTCCACCGTCATGCGAGGTGAAAGCGACGAAACCGGATCCTGGAAGACCATCTGGATTTTCGCGCGCAGCATACGCAGGGCATCTCCCTCGCCTTCCAGGACGTCGATCGGCCCATCGCGGCCGTTGAAGATCACAGAGCCGCCGCTAGGGGTGACAGCCCGCATAAGGATCTTGCTGACGGTGGTTTTGCCGCAGCCGCTTTCGCCGACCAGACCCAGGCACTCACCCCGCCTGATATCGAAGCTCACGCCGTCCACGGCACGAACAGAGGTTTGATGATCCCCGCCGAACCATCCGGACTTGCGGATAGTGAAGGTCTTTTTCAGATCCCTGACCGACAGCAGGAGGTCGTCCGGCCCCTTCGATGCCGGCGCCGTCTGCTCGCCGAGCAGGTTCCCGACATTCACCGGCACCTCGCGGAGCGCCTTTAGCCTTTCGCCAGGCTTCAGGTCGAAATGCGGAACGGCTGCCATCAGACCCTTAAGGTAAGGGTGGCCTGGCCGGCGGAATATCGCCTCGACGGGTCCCGCTTCCATGATCTCGCCATGGTACATGACCACCACCTCGTCGGCGACATTGGCGACCACGCCGAGGTCGTGCGTGATCAGCAGCATCGCCATGTTCAGCTTTGTCTGAAGCCCGCGCAGCAATTGCAGGATTTGCGCCTGGATGGTGACGTCCAACGCCGTCGTCGGCTCGTCGGCGATCAACAGGGCGGGCCGGCAGATAAGCGCCATGGCGATCATCGCGCGCTGACGCAATCCTCCCGAAAGTTCAAAGG
>NZ_RZSG01001089.1:0-1547 GCF_003997725.1 Mesorhizobium sp. M4A.F.Ca.ET.050.02.1.1 | reverse complement strand
CGGTGGTGTGGCCGTGCCGGTTGGGCGCACGGGCGTGGGGCTTGCGATCCGCTGCCCCTTGTGGAAGATCTCGACAGTGTTGTCCGCGATACGCACCTCGACGAGCTCGGGGATCAGGCGGTAGGGCGTGGAATACCAGCGTCCGTCGACCTCGACATGATAAAGGGCGCGACACGGCAACGCTTCCAGCGCGCAAGGACGTTTGGCTGGTCTGGCAGCTTTCCCAGCTTCGGCCTGTCGATCTCGGCGAAGAGCTCGGCGCGGCTGGAGCCGAAGCCGCGCATCTGGCGGGCGTTGAGTTCGGCGACGAGCAGGCGGATGGCGGCGTTCAGCTCCGCCAGGCAAAAAAAGCGCTTATTGCGCAGCCGCGCCAGGACCCGGCCTTTGACCACCGCGTTACAGCTGATCGCGTCCGCAAGCGAGCCGCCAAACCTCATGCTCGATCTCAAGAAAGCTGAAATGAAGCTCCGCGTAAGGACGAAAACCTCGCTCGGCATGCGGGTATCTGACCCATACCTGACATGCTGCTTTCTTTCCTTCGTTCCTGATCGCGATGTCATCAATACCGGTCAGCAGGCCTTACGACAACGGAGGCTCAAAAGTCGCGCCAACTGCGCAGAAAGAGAGCTAGAGAATCTTCTGATTATTCTTCAATGACTTAAACGAGAGCTCAAGAGCTCAGCAGGCAGCCGGGCCGAAGAGGCCGTGTCGCGGACTAGACAAATCCTGCAGTAGTCTCTGCCATCGTCCCAGGAATGGGACAGGTTCCTCCGCGCGAAAACGGAATTCACACGTCGTGCAACCGCGTTTGGCGTTGTCCGATGTCCGACGATGTCGGATACGCAACATAGCAGAGCCAGATCTATCTTATTGTTTTGAAATCATTTCCTCCTTTGGCACGGGACAGGCGTGGTTATCCGCAAACGCTCACGGACTGAGGAGAAATCGCCCCATGAGCACGGTCACCGAAAATATCGCCGCCGCAGGTCTCCCGATTGCGGAACCATCCAAAGATGACGATCGGGCAAGGCGGCCTGGCAGCATGAAGACGGTTGCTTGCGTCCTCCGCTCGGGCGGCGAATACGCGCCGCGCCATGTTGCCCGTCTATTGGATCAGGTGACCGAGCATTTGCCCGGCGCCAAGTTCCGTTGCTTCTCCGACATCAACGTGCCAGGCGTCGAGGTAATACCGCTCCGGTATGGGTGGCCGGGCTGGTGGGCGAAGATGGAGCTGTTCCGCCCGGAGCTGCCCGACGACTGGCTGTTTTTCGATTTGGACACTTCGATTATCGGGAGTCTCGCGGATATGGCGGCAGTCGACGGCCCGGTGATCATGCGCGACGTTGTCGACCCGTCCATCTTGCAAAGTGCCATCATGGCGATCCCGCAGTCGATCAAGGCGGCGGTGTGGGAGGCGTTCACAGCCGCACCCGCGGACCACATGCGACGGTTCGCTGAGGGCGGCGATCAGTCGTTTATTGAGAGCTGCCGGTGGGTTGATTGGCGCCTGTGGCAAGACATCTGCCCCGGTCAACTGTGTTCCACAG
>NZ_RZSG01001088.1:0-1551 GCF_003997725.1 Mesorhizobium sp. M4A.F.Ca.ET.050.02.1.1 | reverse complement strand
CCGCTCGCGCCCTTCCCGGTTCAGGCTCTGGATCGCCTGCCGCAATTTGCGGATCGCCTCGATGATGTCCTCGCGCTCGGAAACGATGGTCTCCAGCCGGTCGGACAGCTCCTTCTGCTCTTCCTCGGCGCGCAGGTTGACGGCGCCGAGCCGCTCACGCTCGACCTTCAGCCGGTCGAGCTGACGCTCGACATCGGCCATTTCGGGCATCGGTTCATCGGCTTCCAGACCGGTGTGGCGGATGACCAGGTGCGGTGGCGTGTTCAGCGTTTCCTGGATGCGCGCCTCGACCTCCAGCCGCCGCTCGTCGGCGGCGGTCAGCCGCTCCTCGGCGCGGACGCGGGTTTCGCGCGCTTCGGCGAGCGATTGGATGGCAGCGGTCGCGGCCTTGTCGAATTCGGCCTGTTTGTTCTCTGCTTCCTGCAAGCGGTCGGCCGCTGCCTGGCGCAGCGTCTCCGCCTCGGCCAGTTGCGAGAGCAGCGCGCGGCGCCTGGCATCGATCTCATCGGGAGCATCGGCCAGCCGCTCGCGCTCGGCCTCGGCTTCCGCCTTGCGCTCGCCAAGGGCGGCGATCTGCGTCGAGGCGTTCTCGGCCCGCTCCAGCCAGCTGCGGCGCTCGGCGCCGATGGCTTCGAGCCGGCGCACACGCGCTTCGGCTTCGCGCCGCAAGCCCTCATGGACGGCGCGCGCGTCGGCAAGAGTGGCTCGATCGCGCGAGACATTGGCCGAGGACTGTTCGAGCTGCAGTTGCAGGTCACCGAGATCGGGCGCGTCCTGCAGCAGCGTTTCGGCTTCCAGGAAGGCCGCCTGGGTTTCCTCATGGCTGTCGACGACGCGGGCGCGCGCCTCGTCGAGCGCGGCGCGCCGGCTCACCAGTTCGCCGCCGGCCTTCTCGGCCTCGGCCAGCGCGTTGCGGGCGGCATCCAGCCCATGCTGGGCATCGCGGCCGGCCTGGCGGGCATTGCGCTCGGCCTCGCTTGCCTGGCGCAGCGCCTGTTCGGCCTGGGCAAGGGCTGCTTCGGCCTCGCGCAGGACGCGGGTGGCCTGCACCGCCTCGGCGTCGAGCTCGGCCAGCCGGTTCTTCTGCGCCAGCCGTTGTGCCGCGGCGGTCGGCGCGTCGGCGCTGGCGGTCAAGCCGTCCCAGCGCCACAGCGCGCCGTCGCGGCTGACCAGCCGCTGGCCGGGCGCAAGCAGGGCCTGGAGACGGCGGCCATCGGCAGCCTCCACGATACCGATCTGCGCCAGCCGGCGGGCAAGCTGGGAGGGCGCGCGCACGACGCTGGCAAGGCTCTTCACGCCGTCGGGCAGCGCTGCATCGCCCGGCTGGATCGCGCTCTCGCCCCAATGCACCGGCGCGCTGCGGTCGAGCGGCACGTCGAGATCCTCGCCGAGGGCGGCGCCCAGCGCGGTCTCGTAGCCGCGCTCGACGCTGAGCTGCTCCAGCACGGCCGGGAAAAGATCGCCGCTGGCGGCATTCAAAATCTTGGAAAGCGTGCGGGCTTCGGTCTCGATGCGCTGCACCTCCGCCTTGGCGTCCTGTAGCGGCGGTCG
>NZ_RZSG01001087.1:0-1551 GCF_003997725.1 Mesorhizobium sp. M4A.F.Ca.ET.050.02.1.1 | reverse complement strand
ATCCATGACGAGCACAGCGTGTGCGCCCTTTTCAACATGGCGGCTGATCTCGTCGATATGGCGTTGCATGGCCTGGGTGTCGGCAAAGGGTAGGGCCAGAGCGGCCCCGGCGCCGCGCGCCGGGCAAATCGCGCCAAACAGATACGCACTCTTGTAGCGCTGATCGGCCGGCTGGCGGGGTCGGGTGCCGCGCCTTGCCCATTGCCGCACGATGCCGTTCTTCTGGCCGATGCGGGCTTCATCCTGGAACCAAAGCTCCACCTTCGTGCGCGGCGGCAGGTCGCAAAGATGCGCCTTCAGCGTGCGTGGCCAGTTTTTTTGAACTCCTCGACAATATGGGCGTCCTGGCCCGGATGATGTGGGCGCGCGCTGATGTGCGAGAAGCCGAGCTTGTGCAGCAGTTTCCCGACATAGCGCGCGTCGTAGTCCACGCCGAAGCGCTCCTTGATGACGCGCTTCAGGTCGATGCGCCGCCAGCGCACGACGCCGTCAACGGCACGGTCCGGCCCTGTCTCCACCATCGCAGCCAATTCGCTCTGCTGCTCTGGGGACAGCCGCGACAGCGGACCAGGCGACCACTGATCGAGAAGACCGTCGGGGCCTGCAGTATTGAACCGGTGCACCCAGTCGCGCAGCGTCTGCCGATCCATCCCGCCGATCCGCGCCGCATCGGTTCGGTTCATCCCGTCCAGAACCGCCGCGATCGATAACAGCCGGCTGCTCTGCCGTACATCCTTCGAAGCCCGCGCAAGGCGTCGAAGTTCGCTCGCCGAATAGTCATCCCGTAATTTCACCGCTGAACCCATCGCCGAATCTCCTTCGGCATCAGGGAATCACGGTCCACCTGCGACACAAAATCACGAAAGAGTCAGCGCCCTAGACCGTTGGTATAATTTAGTTGAATCCTTCCAATCCCCTTCGCCTCACCTCCTCGCCGACAGTTTAGGAAATTGCGGCGTAATCCTCGGTTCATCGAATTCACTATGGCAAACGCATGATTTCGCCGAGATCGCTGTCGAGTTGAGCGTAGACGATGAAATTGTCTTATCAACGCGGGGTGGACATCCTGCGGGAAACCCAATCGATGTGGTTGTTGCACTCGCTAATCATCTTGTCGAGCGTGGAAAGGCACTGACAAAAGGTCAGTTTATTATGACGGGTTCCTATACGGATGCGTTCCAATCTCGGCCTGGGCAAGAGCTGAACGCAATTTTTGCAGGATTCGACGGTGTAGTACTTCATGTCGCGGCTGCGCGCTGATGAAACTAATTGCCCTTGAGCGGAAGGAGGAGACCATATGTCTGCTGTTCACTGTTCGAACTTACGTGGTGTTGACCTCTTGTCATCACTAGACTATTGCGAAGGCCTAACCCGCTTCTCTCACCGCGCCCAGGCTCGAGGCGCATCTTGACTGGCGCGGGTCGGTGCTGCTCATCCTCGTTTTGAGGACGAGCGCAGCGAGCGCCGCGGAGAGCGGCGGTGCTGGGCTCTACAATTTTTCTCTGTTGTTTGCGGGGAGGGGTCAGGTCCGGCGGCGTCAGCGGGCCGCGG
>NZ_RZSG01001086.1:0-1551 GCF_003997725.1 Mesorhizobium sp. M4A.F.Ca.ET.050.02.1.1 | reverse complement strand
GTCTTGGCCAGCATCGAGCCGTCGCCGGAAAAATCGTGGAACTGCTTGGGATTGTCCTCGCGCGACAGCGGCCAGAGCCGCGAGCCGACGCCGCCGCTCATGACGAAACTGACGATGCGCTGAGGCAAGATTCGAGACTCCGAAGGGCCAAGAGACCCGTTCTAGCGGGGTGATGGTCAGTGACGCAAGGCTGGGACGCGGCTCTTGCCGACGTGTGAATCCGGTGTCGCCAGGGACATCGTGACAAAAGCCGAAGAAATGCGACAGACGTACTGCCATTGGTGCTTGCAGGATCGAAAAGCGGCGGCTATAAGCCCGCGGTCTGGTCACGGAGTGTAGCGCAGTCTGGTAGCGCACATCGTTCGGGACGATGGGGTCGCAGGTTCAAATCCTGCCACTCCGACCAGAAAAACAAGCACTTGGGTGCTTGCTCCCGAAATCACCCATCCGCGCCTCAAATCGAGCGGAACGGCTTCTGGCCTTCCATTGTGCTCGACAACAGGCTCTCGCTTTGACCTAATGGCGCCCTACCCAAGTTCGACAGGCGTGCGGGATTGAGGAACGGCGAGCAGGTGAAAGTATGAAGTTCACGCCGACGGCAGCACTCCCGTTCACTTTGCTCGCTGTGCTGCCCGTTGCAGTTGGCTGCTCCTCGACCGTTGCTTCGATCAATCCGGGCAAATACGACCGAATGACCTGCCCGGAACTCAACGTCGCGCTCGGCGACACCGCCACCGATATCTCGCAAACCGCCATCGCACGCGGCAAGGTCGCCAACACCAGCGTGCCGAACTGGCTGCTGGGCGGCGAGCGTGTGAAAACGGTCGTGGCCAATCGCGAAACGGCCAAAATCGAACGACTGCAGCAACAGCAGCAGGCGATAGTCACGGCGCGAAAGCGTCAGTGCGCGTCCACGCAATGATTTGCCTCTGACAGGTGACGTTTCAGATCACGCGCTCATCCGGAAGCGCGCCGTATCGATCGCGGCGTTCATCAGTGTCTGGGTGTAGCCGGCCTGCGGATTGCTGAAGATCGCCTCCGTCGGCCCTTCCTCGACGATCTTGCCCTGCTTCATGACGATGATGTAGTCGGCCATGGCGCGGACCACGGCGAGGTCGTGGCTGATGAACAGGTAGGACAGTTCGTGGTCGGCCTGCAGCTTGCGCAGCAGCTCCACGATCTGCTTCTGCACCGAGCGGTCGAGCGCCGAGGTCGGCTCGTCCAGCACCACCAGCTTCGGCTTCAGGATCATGGCACGGGCGATGGCGATGCGCTGGCGCTGGCCGCCGGAGAATTCGTGCGGATAGCGGTTGCGCGAATTGGGATCCAGCCCGACTTCGCGCAGCGCCTCGACCGCGCGCTGGTCGCGCTGCTTGCCGGTGAGCGACGGTTCGTGCACCAAAAGCCCTTCGGTGATCACCTGGCCGACGGTCATGCGCGGCGACAGCGAGCCGAACGGATCCTGGAAGACGAGCTGCAATTGCCGCCTGAGCGGCCGCATCGCCTGGCGATCGGCGTCGGAGATGTCGCGGTCGCCAAAACGTATGAGAC
>NZ_RZSG01001085.1:0-1554 GCF_003997725.1 Mesorhizobium sp. M4A.F.Ca.ET.050.02.1.1 | reverse complement strand
GATGACCACCGAGGCCGATGGCGGTAGCGGCGGCAAGGGCGCCAGCGTTGCGGTTTCGGAAGTCAACGCGACAACCCGCGCCAATGTCTCGGGCGGCTCGACGATTGGCGCAAATGCCGGCAATACGCCGGATTCGATCGCGCTCGGCGCGACGCTGACGAGCAACATTACGACGATTGCCAGGTCGACGGCAGGCGGATCGGACCAAAGTGCAGGCGGTGACAACGAATCCGAGGAGCGTCTGAAGGACCCCAACAAGGACAGCAATACGTCCGACAAGGCGACGACAAGCGGCGGCGACATCACCTTTGCCGGCGCAGTGACGGTGTCCGATTATCGGCCGACGACCGAAGCCTTCGTTCAGGCTTCGACCCTCACGTCCGGTGGCGCGATCACGCTGACCGCGCAATCGACGGACAAGGTGACGGCGACGGCAGACGGCACCAACACGAACTCCTCCGCTAACGGCGCGACCGGCATCGGCGTTGCGGTTGTGCTGAGCATCGCCGACGTCACGACGCGCAGCTATCTCGGCGGCACCTCGTCGCTGTCGGCGAGTGCGGTGTCATTGAGCGCCACG
This sequence comes from Mesorhizobium sp. M4A.F.Ca.ET.050.02.1.1, assembly GCF_003997725.1. Taxonomy (NCBI): domain Bacteria; kingdom Pseudomonadati; phylum Pseudomonadota; class Alphaproteobacteria; order Hyphomicrobiales; family Phyllobacteriaceae; genus Mesorhizobium; species Mesorhizobium sp. M4A.F.Ca.ET.050.02.1.1. The sequence goes on along the minus strand of NZ_RZSG01001085.1, from coordinate 974 downwards.
ATTGCGGCCGGCGACAGCTTCGTCGCTCAGGCGACCTCTGGCGCCGGCGACGGCTCCAAGACGCAGGTGGCCGGTTCGCTGGCGATCAATATCGTTATCACCGAGGCTTCCGCCGACGTCGCGGCAAACGCCTCGATCGATCTGAATGGCGCGGATCTGTCGCTCACCGCCAACTCCACCACCAACGTCCAGACCGATGCGGTTCCTGACGACGCAAGCGGCGCCGCGGGTGAACTCGGCATCGGTGGTTCGGTGGCCCTGACCATCGTCGACAATTCCACCTCGGCGTCGATCCGCAACAATGCGGCCATCGTTGCCGGCGATGCTATCACCATGACCGCGACTGGCGCCCATACCGCTGCGACCACGGCGGAAGCGGGTGCGGAAGGCGGCGATGTCGGTATTGGCGGTGCGGTGGCGATCGACGTCATCGACAACAACACGGAGTCGTCCATCGGTTCCGGCGGCGAACTCGACATCACCGGCAATTTGACGGCCAGCGCCAGCAATCACGGCGTGAGCACGACGCTGGCCGATGGGGATGCCATCGGCTCGACGGCGATCGGCGCGGCGATTGCGCTTGCCTTCGTGGACAACCGGGCGTTCTCGACCTCGAACCGCAATCTTCGTTCGAACGGATCGATCAGCCTGTCGGCCGCCAATGACGGCTCCAGCAAGGCGGAATCGATCGCCAGCGCGGCTGGCGCCGAAGAAAACGAAGACGGCAACACCAAGGCCGACGATCAACGCGACAAGGAAGTCGATCTGGCCAACAGCAAGTCGAATGATGGCGACAGCGTCAGCAAGTCGGCCAACAGTTCAGGCGGCAGTGGCGGCGGCGATGTCAGCGTCGCGGCAGCACTTGCTCTCAACGTCTCGTCGTCGGTCGCGGTGGCGTCGATCAATGACGGGCGCACGGTCATTGCCGGCGAGGGCGCCGGCGTCGGTGAACTCAATTTGCAGTCGTCCAACAA
>NZ_RZSG01001084.1:0-1558 GCF_003997725.1 Mesorhizobium sp. M4A.F.Ca.ET.050.02.1.1 | reverse complement strand
GATGCAGGGCTGGCTTGGGCTTGAGCGCATCGAAGTGACGCCGGCCGGCGATTTGGGGCCGGCGCTGGCTGGCGAGATAAGATAGCCAACCCCTGCAGCCTCTGTCATACACGCTCCAACAAACCTCGTAGGTTGTGCAATGGCATCGGACAAAGTGCTCGACATGATCCATGGCGCATTGATTGCGCATGGGATCGATGCAGTGCGTAGAGATCAGGACGTTCTGCTACAGTCGAGGCAACTTCGGTTTGAGGCTGAGGTATTCGAGGCGGAAGCTGGCCGGCTGGTCCTCGAAATCTACATTTTTTCCCCACTGCTTGATGTTCAGCCGGTCATTGAATCCTTTGCTGGCTTCGGTGACACGCGAGAACAAGAATTAAATCAGGCGTTTGAAAAATTTCTTCGTGGCGTTTTCCACGTGGCGATCGAGGGACTGGCTGATCATGTCTGCGACAACATGCAGGCCGAAGTAGAGGTTTGGCAGCAAAGCAGTCCCTGTTGGAAGATCTGGCAAAAAAATGTTCGCTGGAAAATCTATGGTGGACCGGTTATTTCCCAGGCCACCACCGAGCTTAATTCGCTGAACCGGGGTTATCCAACGTTCTACGCCAAGCTGGAAAAGCTGTTCATAGCTTCCGTTTCCCCTGGCAGTCACTTTGTACGCACCTTTTTTGCAGCCTTGAAAGGCGAGCTTATTTGCACCGAGGTCCTTCTGGATAATAAGGTTTGGCAAGAAGGACAGGACCTAGCCCTCAGCCATGACTGGGACCACGGCGATGGTTATCAAGCAGTCCGGCAAGTTATCCTGGCCCTGCCGATTGGCGGCACATGACAGCCTCTGACCGACATAGCCATGTCGTAGCCGCGCGTTGACACATCTGCCCGCAGAAGCCTAAATCCATGGCCAGACGGTCTCCTCCCGGCAAAAGGAGGAGCCAAGAGGGAATGCGGTGCGGGAAAAATGCCCAAATCCGCGGCTGTCCCCGCAACTGTAAGCGAAGAGCCAAGGCCGAAAGCCACTGGGATGTTCCCCGGGAAGGCGGCTAACCAAGGCGATGACCCGCGAGCCAGGAGACCTGCCGTCTGCGAGAAAAGAATCCGATCGCCCGGCGGGTTTCCGGGCAAGGAGCCTGATTTGGAGCGCGACAGCAGTTTTCCGGCTGATAGAGCGGACTTACCGTCCGGCGACGACGATGGTCCGGCCGGCGTGACCGTCATCGTCTGCTCGTCCTGCCGCGACGAGACCGGTTCCGATGCCCATCCGCGCGCCGGCGCGCTGCTCGCCGAGGACACGCGCCGGGCGGCTTCCGGCGAAAAGATCAACATCCGCACCGTCGAATGCCTCGGCAATTGTAAGCGCCGACTGAGCGCGGCACTTCTGCGCGATGGCTGCTGGAGCTACGTCTTCGGCGATCTGGATGCGACCAGTGGCACCGACCTCGTCACCTGCGCCAAGCTCTTCGCCACCTCGACCGACGGCCTCATCCCGTGGCGCGGCCGGCCCGATTCCCTGAAGCGCGGCCTTGTTGCCCGCATCCCTCCCCTCGATCTGCTGAAG
>NZ_RZSG01001083.1:0-1568 GCF_003997725.1 Mesorhizobium sp. M4A.F.Ca.ET.050.02.1.1 | reverse complement strand
TCCGCGCGCTGTTTGCCAAGGCCGTAGGCTTTTCGGCCTTGGCAAACAGCGCGCGGATGTGCGCTTCGGCCGCCAGATCGGCCGGCGGCAGATTGGCCAAGAGGTTGCGGAAATCGTCGAAAGGCGATGCGCTGGTCATGCGGACTACATCGTTGCTGAAAGTTGTGAGCGGCATAGACGTCTTGATCCGCCGGCACAATCCTTTCGGTCACTGACGCGAAAACACCAGCGCGCGCCGTATTCCCCAGGGCTTGCATTGGCCTTGGCGTTGCACCATGTGGAAGTAGCGCAAGAGAACATCATGACGGCCATAGAATCTCCGTGCATCCTGGTCTGTTCGATCGACATGAAAACCGGCTACTGTTTCGGCTGCGGCCGCACGCGCGACGAGATTGCTGCCTGGATCGGGATGGCCCCGGAGGTCCGCCGTGCTGTCATGGCCGAGCTGCCGGCTCGGCTGGAAACGGTGGAACGCAGGCCACGGCGGGAAACGCGCCGCGCCCGCATGGCGCGCGAGCGAGACGTGCTGTCGTGAGCGGACAACGCCGATGAACCGCCTGTTCTGGATCCTGATGGTGGTGATCGGCGCCGGCGCGCTGCTGCTGATGCTCAACGATTCGGCCGGCAGCACGTTTGGCGTCGACAACTACGATTTCAGCCGGCTGATCTGGCTCGGCGCGTTCGGCACGCTGATCGGCGCCGGTCTGCTGCGCTCCGGCAGGCCGCTCGGCGACATCGCACGCAATCTCGGCACCTGGGCGGCCATCGTGCTGGCGCTGATCGCCGGCTATCAATACCGCTACGAGCTGCAGGATGTCGCCAGCCGGGTGACGGCGGGCCTGATCCCCGGCAGTCCGCTGGCGCTGGGCGTGGAGGACGGCCACGCCACGGTGACGCTGGACAAGGCCGACAACGGCCATTTCGAAGCGCGCATCCTGGTCAACGGTGCAGCAGTGCGCGCCGTCGTCGACACCGGCGCCACCAGCATCGTGCTGACCGCGGAGGATGCGCAGGCCGCCGGCTTCAATCCAGCCGCGCTCAACTTCACCATATCGGTCTCGACCGCCAACGGCATGGCGCGCGCCGCCGCCGTGAAAACCGACGAAGTGGCGATCGGCGGCATCGTGCGCAAGGACATGGCCGTGATGATCGCCGCGCCCGGCATGCTTGGCCAGAGCCTGCTCGGCATGAACTTCATCGGCTCGCTGTCGGGGTTCGACGTGCGCGGCGACCGCATGGTCCTGCGCGACTGAATGCCCTCAGGCCGCTTCGGCCGCCGTCCCGTTGAGGTCGACAGCGGCAAAGGCAGTCTTCAACACATCCGGTCCGGCGCCCGGCCGTGTTGCGTCCGTCGACAGGATCTGCCGGTAGCGGCGCGCACCCGCCAGCCCGTGGAACAGGCCGACCATGTGGCGCGTCACATGGCCGAGCCGCCCGCCCTTCTCGATATGGCGCGCCGCTACCGGCAGATCCTGTCGACGGACGCAACACGGCCGGGCGCCGGACCGGATGTGTTGAAGACTGCCTTTGCCGCTGTCGGGGTTCGACGTGCGCGGCGACCGCATGGT
>NZ_RZSG01001082.1:0-1572 GCF_003997725.1 Mesorhizobium sp. M4A.F.Ca.ET.050.02.1.1 | reverse complement strand
GGCGACGCGCGACGGGCCGAGGCCGATCAGATTGACCAGGATCAGCAGCGAGATGCCGACGATGACGCCTGGAATCAGGATCGGCAGCCGCGCGATGGCGCTGATCGTGGCGGCGAGCGGCGAGCGGCCGAAGAGGTCCATATAGGACACGGTGATGCCGCAGAGCGTAGCGCCCGAAGCGGCGATGACGCCGATCACCAGGCTGTTGGCGAGTGCCCCCGACAAGACCGGATTGCCGTAGAGCGTCTCGTACCATTCAAGCGTGAAGCCCTGCAGCGGAAACGCAGCCTGGATGGAATTGTTGAAGGAAAACAGCGGGATCAAAAGCACCGGCAGATAGAGGAAGACCAGATAGCCAAGCACGTAGAGGCCGAGCCAGCGACCACCTGTGTCGGTCCCGGTGCGCGTCGCGCTCATGTGCGGCTGCCAAATCTGCGGTCGGCGCCGCGCGCGACCAGCACCACGCAGAGGATGACCAGCATGACGCAGACCGAAAGGGCGGCGCCGAACGGCCAGTCATTGGCCTTGCCGAACTGCGACTGGATCAGCGTGCCGATCATGGTGCTGGCCGGGCCGCCGACCATGGCCGGCGTGACATAGTCGCCGACCGTCGGCACGAAGACGACGAGGGCCGCCGCCAGCACGCCCGGCATCGAATTCGGCAGCACGACGCGGCGGAACGCGGTGAACGGACGGGCGCCGAGATCGGAGGCGGCTTCGAGCAGCGATTTCGGGATCGTGTCCAGCGCGACGTAGATCGGCAGGATGGCGAAGGGCGCGTAGGCGTGGGCAAGCGTGACCACCACCGCCGCCGGCGTGTTGAGGAAGGCCAGCGTCGGCTCCGACCAGAGGCCGCTTTCGATAAAGGCCGAGTTGAGCACGCCATTGTAGGCAAGCACGATCTTCCAGGCGAAGACGCGCAGCAGGTAGCTTGTCCAGAACGGCAGCGTCACCAGGAAGAGCAGCAGGCCGCGGCGGCGTCCGGCATGGAAGGCGAGGTAGTAGGCGACGGGATAGGCGGTCACCACGGTCACCAGCGTCACAAGGCCGGCGATCACCAGCGAGCGCAGCGTCACCGTCCAGTAGAGCGGATCGGTCGCCACGGTGACGAAGTTCGCGGCGGTCAGGCCGACGCCGAGCAGCGAGCCGTCATTGCCTCGGAAGGCAAGGAAAATCACCAGGCCGAGAGCGAAGAGGATCAGGAAGAAGGTGACCAGTCCGCCCGGCAGCAGCATGGCGAAGCGGAACACCGGCGAAGCGCGAGTTTCCGGCAATGGCTGACTTGCTGCGATGGCCGACATCGATCTGCCCGTCGGAATTATGAAATCGACTTAGACTTTTTCATATTCGTGAAACTGTCAAGCTGAATCGCGCGGTGAAGGAACGTGTTCAGCGAAATCAGCGCTCCAACGCGTCGAGCATCCGGTACCAGGCGATCGTCGCGGCAACGCCGACCTGCCGGAAGGCGTGGAACGGGATCGGCCTGATCGGCGACAGCGGGAAGGGCAGTTGCCGCGCATCGCCGCTCGCCAGGTAGCTTGCCATGCGCTTGCCGAGCGCGCTCATCAGGCC
>NZ_RZSG01001081.1:0-1572 GCF_003997725.1 Mesorhizobium sp. M4A.F.Ca.ET.050.02.1.1 | reverse complement strand
GATCGCCACCACGCCGCCGCGCAAATGGGTCGGCAGCGGCGATGTCGCCGAGATGCGCGCGCAGCTTTGTGAGGTTTCCGTCATGGAACGCCCCTATTGCAGCCTTGGAATGACCGCGACCGGGCGGTAGCCGTGCTTATCGAGAAAGGCGGCGAGCCTGTCGGGATCGGGCTGCAGCGGATCGCCATAGTCGCGGGCATGGATGCCTCCCGAGACATAGAGCACGTCGAATCCATTGTCGGCCGCGCCCTTGATGTCGGTCATCAAGCCGTCGCCGATGGCCAGCACCCGCGAGCCTTCGACGGGACGCCCGAGCAGGCCGGCAACCTCCTTCATCGCGACGTCGTAGATCGGCGCGTAGGGTTTGCCGGCGATCAGGGTTCGCCCGCCAAGCTGGGCGTAGTCGCGGGCAAGCGCACCGGCGCACCAGATCAAGCGTTCGCCGCGCTCCACCACGATGTCGGGGTTGGCGCAGATGAACGGCAGGTCGCGGGCGCGCAGCCGCTGCAGCAAGTCGGCATAGTCGGAAGGCTTTTCCACCTCGTCGTCGAACAGGCCGGTGCAGACCACGCCGGAGGCCTCGAACTCCTCGACCAGATCGACGCCGAGGCTGTCATAGAGGGTGAAATCGCGGTCGGGGCCGATGTGGAAGATCTTTCTCGGGCCCTCGGCGATCAGATCGCGGGTGACGTCGCCGGAGGTGACGATGCGGTCATAGGCGTCGGTGGGAACGCCTATCGCGTTCATCTGCGCAACGACATCGGCGCTGCGGCGCGGCGAGTTGGTGATCAGCACGATCGGGACGTCCGCCGCGCGCGCCGCGGCCAGTGCCAGCGCGGCCTGGGGAAAATGCCATTCGCCATTGTGCACCACGCCCCAGACATCGCACAGGATGGCCGAATAGGCACCCGACAAATCCGCGAGCGAGCCGATGATGTCTGGCAGATCCGCCATGCTGTCTACCCTGCCGATCGTTGCGAAAGCCGCCGCCGACGGTCCGCCGCGGCCGGTCCCGCATTAACCGAAGCGCCTCATCCTGTCACCAGCTTTCGGCAGACAGCACCCGCTACCGCAGGACTGATACCGTGGGCAGGACACGCGTTCGTGACTGAATTCCCAGGCCCCTCGGCACCCTCGCCGCGAGCCCGATGGTTAACGGGCCTTGAAAACGCAGGTTGAGGTTGGATGCATTCGCGCAACCTGAAATTTAATGATCTGTGACCATGGTTGCAGATCAACTACGACCTTGGTCGTATATTAGTGGGGGACTAAAGGCTATGATCCGCAAGTTCGGAGCGATGATCCGCAGCTTCGTGCACAACAGGCGGGGCAACTATGCCTTGATTGCCGTCATCACGATGGTGCCTGTGATGGGCGGCGTGGCATTGGCGGTCGACTATACGGAGCTGGTTCGCCAAAAACAGGAAACGTTGAACGCGCTCGATGCCGCCGGCGTCGCCACGGCGCAGCAGATCGTCGCCAATGTAAGCGATGCCGATGCCAAGGCTTATGCGAAGAACTTCTTCGAAGCCAATCTGTCGCATGTCAGCCCGGCCGACACCACGCTGAGCG
>NZ_RZSG01001080.1:0-1577 GCF_003997725.1 Mesorhizobium sp. M4A.F.Ca.ET.050.02.1.1 | reverse complement strand
GTCCTATTCCGCGCATGCCGAGGCGCCGATGCTGACGGTGCGCGACCTCGATTTCTACATGGACATCCGCACCGGCGGCGAGAATCGCACCGGCGACAAGGTGATGTCGCCGCTCGCCGACGCCAATTTCGCCTACCTGCCGCCGACCGTGCTGATCACCGCCGAATGCGACCCGCTGTCTTCCGACGGCGAGGCCTATCGCGACCGCGTCGTCGCGGCCGGCGGACATGCATACTGGTTCGAGGAACCGGGACTTGTGCATGGCTACCTGAGGGCCCGGCACACGGTCGGCCGGGCGCGCGCCAGCTTCACCCGCATCGTCGAGGCCGCAACGGCGCTCGGCAAGGGCGACTGGATCTGGTGACGCACTCCGGCGACGGGTTGTCCCAGTTCGCCGCCTTTCTCCCATGAACCTTTCCGCGTCAGCCCACGACTGACGCTCAGGCGCCGCATGGTGCGGCCCGGGAAAGGAAACCCAATGACCAGAAACCCAGAGGCTCCACGGTCTCCGGGAACAACAGAAGCTCGGCGCGACCACCGTCTTCGGGACGGGGTCGATGCGCCGGGCTTTCCGCTGATTCCGTTGACCCTGCGTAAGAGCCGGCGTATCGTGAACATGAGGAAAGCAGACAATTCGATCAGGGAAGAACGTGCCGGAACGCCGCGCCTTGCCCTGATTCGCGCGGTAATGCCGGATGGTTCTTCCATAGACTTCGGGGGGAGTTCTATGTCCTGCGACCAAGGCGCTCTTGCGCACGCTCGTGCCGGCCGTTTGCGCCGCGCGGCAAAGGCAACCAGCGGATTTCTTGCTCTTGCGCTCAGCGCCAGCCTGTGGCTCGGCAGCCCCGCCAGCGCGCAGGAAACCCAGATCATCTATCCTGGCTCGATGGCGGTGACCGGCTTCCCCGGCACCGTCATCCCCAATTTCGACTCTTCCGATTCCGAAGAGGGGGGCCTTCCGCCCGGGGTCGATCCGGTCGACGAAACCTTCATCGACACCAGCCGCGCGTCCTTGCGCGTCTTCGACGTCTCGCATCTCGGCGGCCCGGCCTCGGGCCAACTCGTCTACACGCCGCCGCCCTTCGAGGTGACGGCCGGCCAGATCGGCGAGGTCTTCGGCCTCACCTATGACGACGGCGTGCGTGATGGCGTGCCGTCGGGCATCCCGAACCTCTATGCCGCAGCGACCTCGCTGCACGGCATCGAGACCGTCACGCCCGACGCCGACGATGACGGACGGCCCGAGCGAGAGCGCCGCGGCGCTGCCGGTGCTGCCTTCATGGAGGGCCAGTTCGGCACCGAGAATGGCGGCGGGCCGGGCACGATCTGGAAGATCGACGGCATTACCGGCGCCGTTTCGAAATTCGCCGATATCGACACCAACAGCGGGCCCGGCATCGGCAACCTTTCCTTCGACCCCATCCATCGCCAGTTCTTCGCCTCCGATCTCGACACTGGCCTGATCCATCGCATCGACGCCAACGGCATGCTGATCGACACGTTCGACCATGGCGTCGCCGGACGCCCGGCGCACGGGCTCGACCCGGTCGCCGACGACGGCGCCGTCATGGACATCC
>NZ_RZSG01000107.1:0-11989 GCF_003997725.1 Mesorhizobium sp. M4A.F.Ca.ET.050.02.1.1 | reverse complement strand
GACCGGTCCGGCCTCCTCGCCGCATGCGGTCGGCACCTTCACCTTGCAGCGCGGGCGGCTGACGATCCTCGCCAAGCGGCTGACCTTCACAGAAGGAACGGTCGGCTTTTCGGGCTCCCTGGTGCCCTACCTCAACCTGACAGCGACCACGACGACGAGCAGCGCCACCGTCACCATTGTCGTGTCGGGCGAGGCGACCAACCCGAAGTTCACCTTCTCCTCGACGCCGGCACTGCCGGAGGACGAGGTGCTGGCGCAGCTGATCTTCGGCCGCTCGATGTCGAACCTGTCGCCGCTGCAGATCGCGCAGCTGGCGGAGGCCGCCGCGCAACTGGCCGGCGTCGGCGGTTCGACCTCGCTGCTCGAGAACCTGCGCAGCGCGATCGGCGTCGACGACCTCGATGTCACCACCGACGAGAAGGGCGGCACCGCCGTCTCGGCGGGCAAATACCTCAACGACCGTACCTATGTGACGATCCAGAAGGGCGACAAGCCGGGTTCCGGCAAGGCGGCGATCGACCTCAATGTCGGGCGCGGCGTCAAGCTGCGTGGCGAGGCCACCGATGCCGGCGAAGCCAAGGGCGGCATCTTCTACGAGCGCGAATACTGAAGCCGGTCGCAGGAAGGGCAGCCTTTGGCGCTATCGCAGCAGGCGGCTGGCGCCGTCCTATGCCGTTTGAATGTCTCAGTTTATTCGTTTGCGCATAATCGAATGAAATCTGCGACGCAGTAGCAAATTTGCGTCAAGACTGTCGCTATCGCGCGAACCGCCCTCCTTCCAAAGTTGCACATTCGTCAACATGTTCCCAGTCCAGACCGTCTTTGACATCACGGTCCGGATGCGGAATGTTACAAGGCGGAAAGCCAACAATGGGAGTTAATCATGGCAATCTACAAATCTAACGGTGACCGCGTTCCGGATCACATCCTGGCCATGGCCGAAGAAGCCAAGGCAGGCAAGGTGGACCGCCGCGAATTCCTGGCGCTCGCCAGCGTCTTCGGCGCGACCACGGCGATGGCCTACGGCATGCTCGGCCTCGCCGATCCGACCCCGGCACGGGCCGAGGACGTGCAGGGCAAGAAGGGCGGCATCCTGAAGGTCGCGCAGTGGGTCAAGGATCCGAAGGACCCGCGCAAGTCCGACTGGTCGGAAATCGCCAATGCCGAGCGCCAGGCGCTCGAGCCGCTGGTCAAATACACCACTGAATACACGTTCCGTCCCTATCTGCTCGAAAGCTGGGATGTGAACGACGACGCCACCGAATACGTGCTGCATGTGCGCAAAGGCGTGACGTGGTCGAATGGCGATGCCTTCACCGCCGATGACGTCATCTTCAACCTGAAGCGCTGGGCCGACAAGAAGGCCGAAGGCAATTCGATGCCTGGCCGTCTGGGCACCCTGGTCAAGGACGACAAGCTGGACGAAAGCGCCGTCACCAAGGTCGACGACATGACCGTCAAGCTGAAGCTCGGCAAGCCCGACATCGCGCTGATCCCGAATATGTGCGACTACCCAGGCCTGATCGTCCACAAGACCTTCGACGAGAAGGGCGGCGACTTCAAGGCCTGCCCGATCGGCACCGGCCCGTTCGAGCTCGTCTCCTACGATGTCGGCCAGAAGGTGGTCTACAAGCGCCGCGAGGACAACAAGTGGTGGGACGGTGAAGTCTTCCTCGACGGCATCGAGTTCATCGACTACGGCACCGATCCGGCGGCCATGGTCAGCGCCTTCGAGGCCGGCGAAGTCCACACCAATTTCGAGACTTCGGCCGACTATGTGTCGATCCTCGACGGCATGGACCTGGTGAAGTCGGAAGTGGTGACGGCGTCGACGATCGTGTGCCGCACCAACATCAACAACAAGCCGTACGACGACCAGAAGGTCCGCAACGCGCTGCAGCTCGCGGTCGACAACAATGTCGTCCTCCAGCTCGGCTACGGCAATGCGGGCACTGTTGCCGAGAACCATCACGTCTGCCAGATCCACCCGGAATATTACGAGCTGGCAAAGGTGGCGCGCGATCCGGCCAAGGCCAAGGCGCTGCTGGCGGAAGCCGGCCAGGCCGATTTCGAGCATGAGCTGATCACCGTCGACGAGGATTGGCACAAGAACACCGGCGATGCGATCGCCGCGCAGATGCGCGACGCCGGCATCAAGGTGAAGCGCACGGTGCTGCCGGGCTCGACCTTCTGGAATGACTGGACCAAATATCCGCTGTCGATGACCAACTGGAACATGCGCCCGCTCGGCGTCCAGGTGCTCGCGATCGGCTACCGCTCCGGCGAGGCCTGGAACGAGACGGCCTTTGCGAACGCCGACTGGGATGCCAAGCTCAACGCAGCGCTGGCCGTCGCCGACGCCGCCAAGCGCAAGGACATGATGAAGGACATCGAGCAGATCCTGCAGGATTCCGGCATCATCATCCAGCCCTACTGGCGCAAGCTCTACAGCCACTCGGTCAAGGCGGTGCAGAACTACAAGATGCACCCGACCTTCGAACGCGACTATGGCAAGGTCTGGCTCGACCAGGCGTGATCGGACCGATTGGGGAAGGGGCCTTGCTCCTTCCCCTCACTCCCCGCACAATGCAGGAACCGGAAGCCGGCGCCTTGAGAGGGCGTGGGTTCTTCCGGCAACGGCGTGCAACGAAAAACAGGGTTGATCGCATCCGAGAGTCCGTTTGATAGGCAGCCTGGCCGCTAGTGGCCGAGCTGGACAGCAAACAGGCTCCAACCCCAACCAGACCGGCAGGGGACCGCCATGCTTTCTTTCATCCTCAGGCGTCTTGGCACGATGGCATTGACGATGCTGTGCCTGACACTGGTCGTCTTCTTCCTGATCAATCTCAACCCGAACCTGAAGAAGCTGGCGATCAGCCAGACCGAAATGCATACGTCGGCCGAGCAGCTGGAGGACTGGCTGGTCAACCATGGCTACCGGCAGAATTTCTTTGCCCGCTACGGCCAGTGGCTGGGCGTGCTGCCCAAGCAGCCGGTGACCGACCCGGCGACGGGCAAGCCGACGCAGCGTTTCTCCTTCTGCAACGATCCGGTCGTGCCGACATTCTCCGGCGTGCTGCAGGGCGACTTCGGCTGCTCGACCAAATTCAAGACCAGCGTGGCGTCAAAGCTCTTTCCAGCACTCAGCGCGACCGGCATCCTGATGCTCTGCGTCCTGCTGGTGATGGTGCCGATCTCGCTGCTGGTCGGCATCCTTGCCGGCATGCGCGAGGGCTCGCGCACCGACCGCACGCTGTCGGTCGCCTCAATCGCCTCGACGGCGACGCCGGAATATGTCTCGGGCGTCATCTTCACCGTCATCTTCGCGTCCTGGCTCGGCTGGCTGAACGGTTCGGCCGCCTCGGCCAGCCAAGGCATCACCTTCTACAATTTCACGCTGCCGGTGATGACGCTGGCGATCTACGGCATCGGCTACATTGCGCGCATGACACGCGCCTCGATGGTCGAGGTGATGACGCAACAATATATCCGCACGGCTCGCCTCAAGGGCCTCTCCTTCGGAAGCGTCGTGGTCAAGCATGCGCTGCGCAACGCGTTGATCGCGCCGTTCACCGTCATCATGCTGCAATTCCCCTGGCTGCTCACCGGCGTCGTCATCGTCGAGGTGATGTTCCGCTACCAGGGCTTCGGCTACACGCTGGTCGAGGCGGCCGGCAACAACGACATCGACCTTCTGCTCGGCTGCTCGCTGGTTTCGGTGTTCATCGTCCTGATCACGCAGCTTATCTCGGATGTCGGCTACGCGTTTCTCAATCCGCGTATCAGGGTTCAGTAGGGGGCGAAGCGGATGCAGATCGAATATATCAGCGCTTTCAGTGTCGTGCTCGGCGTCATCTCGCGTTTCTGGCCTGTCTGGATAGCGCTCGCCATCGTCATGGGGGCGAGCTTCGCCTACAAGAAGAAGCTCGGACTCTACGGCCAGCTGTTCGACAGCGGCGTCGGTATCGTCGGCGTCGGCATCTGCCTGTTCTGGCTGTTCACCGCGATCTTCGCCTCGACCATCTCGCCCTTCGATCCGCTCTCCCAGGTGCCGGTGATGAAGGACGCGCTGCCCGGCGCGATCGAACCGACGTCGAAGCTCATCTACTATTTCGGCGGCGACAAGCTCGCCCGTGACGTGTTCTCGCGCATGGTCTATGGCAGCCAGATCGTGCTGATCATCGCGCCGGCGGCGACCGGTTTCGCGCTGATGGTCGGCATCACGCTCGGCCTGCCGGCCGGCTACTATGGCGGCAAGATCGACACCATCCTGTCCTTCCTCGCCAATCTGGTGCTGGCCTTCCCGGTCATCCTGCTGTTCTATCTGCTGGTGACGCCCGGCATCATGGACACGCCGATCCCCTATGCCATGGCCGGGCTGTTCTTCCTGTTCCCGATCATCTTCTTCAGCGTGCTGTTCTGGACGCGCTACAAGAACCGCCCCGACCGTCTTTACATCCTGCTCGGGCTGACGCTCGTCATTGGCGGCTGGATCTATGTGGGCCTGGTCTTCGACAAGGATCCGCTCAAGATCGTCCACATTGACCCCAACCAGCTCAACATTTTCGTTGCGGTGGTGTTCGCCTCCAGCCCCGGCGTGTTCCGCATCGTGCGCGGGCTGACCATGGACATCAAAACGCGCGACTATGTGGCGGCGGCGCAGACGCGTGGTGAATCGCCGTGGTACATCATGCTGTGGGAGATCCTGCCCAATGCCCGCGGGCCGCTGATCGTCGATGCCTGCCTGCGCATCGGTTACACGACGATCCTACTCGGCACACTCGGCTATTTCGGACTGGGGCTGGCGCCCGAGAGCCCGGACTGGGGCACGGCGATCAAGGACGCCAGCCGCCTGCTGCGCTCCTTCATCCACCCGGCACTACCGCCGACGATTGCGCTGATGTCATTCGTGCTTGGGCTGAACCTTCTGGCCGATTCCCTGCGCGAACAGTCGATGAAGGATTGATGGCGGGGTTTCAGGCCCCATCTTCTAAGAACCAAGGATTGGAGCGACCCATGAACGAGGCAGTTCGAAATCCCGGCAAGCCAACCCCTGGGCCGATCATCGAGATCGAGAACCTGTCGATCTCCTTCTTCACCCGCAAGGGCGAGATACCGGCCGTGATGGACTTCTCCTGCACGGTCATGCCCGGCGAGGCGATGGGCATCGTCGGCGAATCCGGCTGCGGCAAGTCGACCGTGTCGCTTGGCATCATGCGCGACCTCTCCAACATCGGAAAGATCGTCGGCGGCAAGATCAAGTTCCAGGGCAAGGACATGGGTGAGATGTCCGACGAGGAGCTGCGCGCCATCCGCGGCAACAAGATCGCCATGATCTACCAGGAGCCGATGGCGAGCCTGAACCCGGCGATGAAGGTCGGCCAGCAGCTGATGGAAGTGCCGCTGATCCACGACAAGGTGTCGAAGGACGAGGCTTACAAACGGGCGCTGGAAATGGTGCGCGCGGTGAAGCTGCCCGATCCCGAGCGCATGATGCGCTCTTATCCGCACCAGCTTTCTGGCGGCCAACAGCAGCGCATCGTCATCGCCATGGCGCTGTTGTCGAAACCAGCCCTGCTCCTGCTCGACGAGCCGACCACGGCGCTCGACGTGACGGTGGAGGCCGGCATCGTCGACCTCGTCAAGGGGCTCGGCGAGAAGTTCGGCACCTCGATGATCTTCGTGTCGCACAATCTGGGCCTCATCCTGGAAACCTGCGACAAGATCACGGTGATGTATTCCGGCGAGGCGGTCGAGACCGGCAAGATCAAGGACGTGTTCGACCGGATGCGCCACCCCTATACGCAGGGACTTTTCCGCTCGATCCCGCTGCCCGGCGCCGACAAGAATTCGCGGCCGCTGATCTCGATCCCTGGCCAGTTGCCGCTGCCGCACGAGCGGCCGAAGGGCTGCAACTTCGGCCCGCGCTGCCATCATTTCGTCGAGGGCGTCTGCAATGCCGCCGAAATCCCGATGATCGCGGTCGAGGGCCATGAGGGCCATTTCTCGCGCTGCGTGCGCTTCAACGAGATCGACTGGGAGGCGTTGCCGCCCGGCGCCAAGAAGGTCAACGAAAAGGTCGAGCCCGGCGCGCCGGTGCTCAAGATTCAGGACCTCAAGAAATACTACAAGGTCGGCGGCAGCGAAGTGTTCGGCTCCAGCGAGGGCCGCGTCGTCAAGGCCAATGAGACGATCTCCTTCGAAGCGCGCGAATCCGAGACCGTTGCCATCGTCGGCGAGTCCGGCTGCGGAAAGTCGACGCTGGCCAAGGTGCTGCTCGGGCTGGAGACGGCGAGTTCCGGCAGCGTAACGCTCGGCAACAAGGAGATCCAGTCGACCGGCATCGAGAATCGGAGCGTCGAGACGGTGTCGTCGATCCAGATGGTGTTCCAGAACCCGTTCGACACGCTGAACCCCAGCCACTCGGTCGGCTCGCAGATCATCCGCACGCTGGAAAAATTCAATGTCGGCAAGACGGTCGCCGAGCGGCGCAAGCGGATGCTGGAGCTGCTCGACCTGGTGAAGCTGCCGCGGGCCTTCGAGACGCGCAAGCCGCGCCAGCTCTCCGGCGGCCAGAAGCAGCGCATCGGCGTGGCACGCGCCTTTGCCGGCGATGCCAGGGTGGTGGTGGCCGACGAGCCGGTTTCGGCGCTTGACGTCTCGGTGCAGGCGGCGGTGACCGAACTGCTGATGGACATCCAGCGCAAGAACAAGACGACGATGCTGTTCATCAGCCACGACTTGTCGGTGGTGCGCTACATCGCCGACCGCGTCGTCGTCATGTATCTCGGCTACATCGTCGAACAGGGCACGACCGACCAGATATTCTCGCCGCCCTACCACCCCTATACGGAGGCGCTGCTGTCGGCGATCCCGATCGCCGACACCAGCGTGGTCAAAAAGCACATCGTGCTTGAGGGCGACATCCCGTCGGCGATGAACCCGCCGACCGGCTGTCCGTTCCAGACGCGCTGCGGCTACAAGAAGCTGGTGCCGGACAATCTGTGCGAGACCAAGGTGCCGCCGGTGAAGAATCTCGGCGACGGCCATATGAGCCTGTGCTGGCTTGCCGACGACGTGCTGGCGAAGATGGATCAGGTGATCAAGTTCGACAAGGAGCATGCGGCGCATGAGGGCGTGCCGGAAGACGCGCCGCATGGCACCGGTCCGGGCTTTGCCGGTTCCCCCCCGAAGCGCCCGAGCGGCAAGAAGCCGAGCCCGAATTAGGAGAGCGTCGCTGAAGCTAGTTCAGCGCCGCTATCAGCTGCCGCATTGGCGCAGCTGCGCGGCGTAGTCCCGGGCCATCTTCTCGGTGGCCCGCGCGTAGCTTTGCACGCCGGCGTCGCCGCGGCTGCCGCGGCCATAAGCCGTCCAGCCGAGATAGTAGGCCAGATAAAGATTGTAGGTGTCGTTGCGGGCGACGCTGAGCGTGTCGGCGGTCTTGGAATGGTACCAGCCGACGAAGTCGACGGCATCGGCAAAGCGCGTCCGGCGTGCCGCCCAATTGCCGGTCTCGCTCTGGTATTGCGACCAGGTGCCGTCGAGCGCCTGCGAGTACCCGGTGGCGCTGGACACGTGCTTCCAGGGAATGAAGCCCAGCAGCTTGGTGCGCGGCGGCCTGGCGTTGCTCTTGAAGCCGGATTCCTTGCGCACCGTCGCCATCAGCACGGGCACGGGCACGCCATATTTCTCTTCTGTGCGCTCGGCGGCCGCCTGCCAATTGTCGAACCAGCCGTCATTCTGGTCGAATACGGCGCAGACGTCGTTGATGTGGCTCGGCGGCGTCGCGCAGGCCGAAAGCGCCAACGCCAGCAGCACAGTGACAGCTACAATTTTACTAAAACTCGACCTACGCATCGGCAGACGAATAGGCCGAAAACATAAAGGGATTCTTGCGGCGTTTCTTAACGGGTGGCGACCGGCCGTCGCCGGCTTGCCAGGTGTTATGATTTCGACTCTCTATGTCGCTTTTGTCGCAATGGAATGCCAGAAATGCCGCCTTGGCTAAAATCGCGCCCGCAAATGGCGGATTTCTGACAGCCGCGCTTTCGTGCCGGCGCTTTGATGCGTGGCATGACCGAACCAAGGCGCAAGCGCGGCACTGAGCGAACCAGCAACCGGGGGCCGTCCGCGATCCCGCAATTGCCGACAAGACGGGTGACCAATCCCTATCCGCCGATGGCGCTGCTCTCGGCCGACCAGATCGAGGCGATCCATGAAGCCTCGATGCATATCCTGGAAAATTTCGGCATCGAGGTGATGAGCCCGCGGGCGCTGACGCTGTTCGAAAAGGCGGGTGCTGCGGTCGATCATGCGTCGATGAACGTCCGCATCGATCGCGGCATGGTCGCAGGGGCGCTGAAGACGACACGGTCCGCCTACACGCTCACGCCGCGCAATCCGGCGCACGCCATCCATCTCGGCGGCAACACGATCAATTTCACCCTGGTGGCCGGGCCGCCCAACGTGCACGACATGGAGCGTGGCCGCCGCGCCGGCAATTTGCGCGACTATCAGGACCTCGTGCGGCTGGCACAGCATTTCAACTGCGTCCACATGCTCGGCAACCAGGTCTGCGCGCCGATCGAACTGCCGGCCAATTCGCGCCATCTCGACACTTACTTCGCCAATCTGACGCTGACCGACAAAAGTTTCCATGTCTCGGCGATCGGCCGGGGCAGGGCGCTCGACGGCATCGAGATGATGGCGATCGCGCGCGGGCTGACGCTTGACCAGCTGCGCAACGATCCCGGCATCGCCACCATCATCTCGGTCAACTCGCCGCGTCGCTTCGACGAGATGATGGCCGAAGGCCTGATGACCATGGCCGAGTTCGGCCAGTCGGTAGCGGTGACGCCTTTTACGCTGATGGGGGCGATGAGCCCGGTGACGCTGGCCGGAGCGCTGGCGCAGCAGAACGCCGAGGCGCTGTTCGGCGTCGTGTTGACGCAGCTCGTTCGGCCCGGCGCGCCGGTCATGTACGGCGCCTTCACCTCCAATGTCGACATGAAGTCGGGCGCGCCGGCTTTCGGCACGCCAGAAAACACCAAGGCCAACATCGCGTCCGGACAACTGGCAAGGCGCTATGATTTGCCTTACCGCACGACGCCCGGTTCGGCCTCCAATGCGGCCGACGCGCAAGGCGCCTATGAGACGCTGATGGCGCTGTGGGGCGCGGTGCTCGGCCACGGCAACCTCGTCTACCACGCTGCCGGCTGGCAGGAGGGCGGGCTGACGGCGTCGTTCGAGAAATTCATCATCGACGTCGAGATGATCCAGCACATGATGGAGTTCCTGCGGCCGATCGTGGTCGACGAGGGGGAACTCGCGGTCGAGGCGCTGGGCGCGGTGCCGACGGGCGGCCATTTCTTCGGCGAGCCGCACACACTGGAACGCTACGCCACCGCCTTCTACCAGCCGATGCTCTCCAACTGGCAGAATTACGAGGCCTGGCAGGAGGCCGGCGGCCTCGACGCCACGGCGCGCGCGACGCGGCTGTGGAAGAAGGCGCTGGAGGAATATGTCCAGCCAGAGATGGATCCTGCGGTGCGCGAGGCGCTCGAAGCCTATGTCGCCAGGCGCAAGGAAGCGATCGGGCAGGGCGAGCCGTGAGTTCCTTGGCGTCGGCGCGGGCACCCCCCTCTGCCCTGCCGGGCATCTCCCCCTCAAGGGGGGAGATTGGATATCATCTCGGCTTTCGCAAATTTTCGGCGTCGCAGGGGATGGCGGAGTTCGAACTGCTGATCTCCCCCCTTGAGGGGAGATGGCCGGCAGGCCAGAGGGGGGTGCTTGGCGTTGCCCTTCCGATTCACCTTGTCTCTCCAACGTATTGATATCAGAGAAAAACCCATGAAATCGCATGCAAAGGTCGTGGTCATTGGCGGCGGTGTCGTCGGATGCTCGGTGCTGTTCCATCTGGCCCGGCACGGCTGGACCGACATCGTGCTTTTGGAGCGCGACGAGCTGACCTCGGGCTCGACCTGGCATGCCGCCGGCGGCATGCACACGATCAATGGCGATCCCAACGTCGCCAAGCTGCAGAAATACACGATTTCGCTCTACAAGGAGATCGAGGAACTGTCCGGCCAGGCGACCGGCGTGCACCTCACCGGCGGCGTGCTGCTGGCGGCGACCGAGGCGCGTCTCGACTGGCTGCGCGGCGTCGTCGCCAAGGGGCGCTATCTCGGCATCGACCTCGAGGTGATCTCGCCCAACGAGGCGGCCGAACTGATGCCGCTGCTCGATCCAAAGCAATTCGTCGGCGCGGTGCGTAACAAGGAAGACGGCCATCTCGATCCGTCCGGCGTGACGCACGCCTATGCCAAGGCGGCGCGGAAACTAGGCGCCGAGGTCGAGCGTTTCACCAAGGTCGAGGACATCGTGCGCCGTCCCGACGGGCTGTGGCGCGTGATCACCAACAAGGGCGAGGTGGTGGCCGAGCATGTCGTCAATGCCGGCGGCCTGTGGGCGCGCGAGGTCGGCCGCATGGTCGGGCTTGAACTGCCGGTGTTGGCGATGGAGCACATGTACCTGATCACCGAGGACATGCCGGAGGTCGCCGCCTGGAACCAGGAGACCGGCACCGAGATCATCCATGCGGTGGATTTCGACGGCGAATTGTATCTGCGCCAGGAGCGCGGCGGCATGCTGATGGGCACCTACGAGAAGGCCAACAAGCCGTGGTCGGAATTCCAGACGCCATGGAATTTCGGCCATGAACTGCTGGAGCCGGACATCGATCGCATCGCGCCGTCGCTGGAAGTCGGCTTCCGGCATTTCCCCGCCTTCCAGCACACCGGCATCAAGCAGATCATCAACGGCCCCTTCACCTTCGCGCCGGACGGCAATCCGCTGGTCGGTCCGGTGCGCGGCCTGCCCGGCTTCTGGGTCGCCTGCGGCGTGATGGCCGGCTTTTCGCAGGGCGGCGGTGTCGGTTTCGCACTTTCAAACTGGATGATCGAGGGCGATCCCGGTGCCGACATCTGGGCAATGGATGTCGCGCGCTACGGCGACTGGGCGACGATGGCCTACACCAACGCCAAGGTGCGCGAAAATTATTCGCGGCGCTTCTCGATCCGCTTCCCCAATGAGGAATTGCCGGCCGGACGTCCGCTCAAGACGACGCCGGTCTATGACGCCCTCTCGGCCAAGGGCGCGCAATGGGGCGTGTCCTACGGGCTGGAGGTGCCGCTCTGGTATGCCCCTGAAGGCGTCAAGGACGAGTTCTCGTGGCGGCGCTCGAGCGATTTCGACCATGTCGCGAAGGAAGTGGCAGCGGTGCGCGGCGGCGTCGGCCTGGCGGAGATTTCCAACTTCGCCAAATACGCGGTGACGGGTGAGGGCGCAGCCGCCTGGCTCGACCGCATGCTGGCCTGCAAGCTGCCGAAGCGCGGCCGCATGACGCTGGCGCCGATGCTGAAGGATGACGGCAGGCTGATCGGCGATTTCACGCTGGCCAACATCGACGACGGCGAGTGGTTCATCGCCGGCTCCGGCATCGCCGAGCAATATCATATGCGCTGGTTCGAGGCGTATCTGCCGAAAGACGGCTCCGTGCGCGTCGAGGCTTTGGGACAGAAGCTGACCGGGCTGGCGATCGCCGGACCGAAGGCGCGAGATGTGCTGGCAAAGGTGACGCGCGCTGACGTCTCCAATACGGCATTGCCCTTCATGGCCGTTGCGAAAATGGACATCGGCATGGCGCAGTGCCTGGTCGGCCGCGTCAGCTATACCGGCGATCTCGGCTACGAAGTCTGGGTGGCGACCGAATATCAGCGCGCCGCATTCCAGGCGATGATCAAGGCAGGCGAGGAGTTCGGCATCGGCCTGTTCGGCTCGCGCGCGCTCAATGCTCTCAGGCTCGAAAAGAATTACGGCTCATGGGCGCGTGAGTACAGGCCGATCTATGGGCCGCTGGAGGCAGGCCTCGACCGTTTCGTCGCCTATGGCAAGGAGGCGGACTTCATCGGCAAGCAGGCGGCACTGGCCG
>NZ_RZSG01001079.1:0-1582 GCF_003997725.1 Mesorhizobium sp. M4A.F.Ca.ET.050.02.1.1 | reverse complement strand
GAGCACGTCGATCTCGCGGATGCGGTTCAGCCTGGACAGCGACAATATGATGTCATGGCCGGACTTGTCGGGCACCTGGGCGCCGACCAGTCCGGTGTTGCCGCTCTGCGGCACGACGGGCGTTTTGGTCTCGGTCGCAAGCCGCATGATGCGGCCCACCTCCTCGACGCTGCCCGGCCTCAGCACCAGCGACGTCCGGCCGTGCCAGAGGCCGCGCCGTTCGGTGATGTAGGGTGCGATCTCGGCCTGGTCACGCAAGGCGTATTTCTCGCCAACGATGGCCGCGAAACGGTCGACAAGGCTGGGGTCGAGCTCGAAGGGCTGGTCGTCGGACTGATCATTCATGGGGCCAGAACCTATGGCGCTCAGGCGATCTTGTCACGGGGTGCTGCGGCGCGCGACAGCCGGTCGTTGATCGCCTCGCCCAGACCCTCGAAAGGGATCGGCTCGACGGCGATGGTCGCGGCGCCGCTGCGGTCGAGCTCCTGCATGTATGCGAAGAGGTTCGCCGCCGCCTCGCGCAGGTCGCCGGTCTCGGAGAGGTTGCGCAGCGCGGCCGCACCTTGCCAGCCTTCGGCGCGACTGCCGCCGAAGGCGAGCAGCGCCTCGCCGCTGGCGATCTGACGGGCGTTGAGGCGCATCGCGGCGCCCGGCGCGTAGTGCGAGGCGAGCATGCCGGGCGCCTCGATGCCGGCAGCTACGCCGCGCAGCAGCGGCTTGCCGGCGACGGCCTCGATCTCGGCCGCAGCGATGCCACCCGGCCGCAGCAGCCGCACCCTCTCGCCCTCGACCTTGACGATGGTCGATTCCAGGCCGACCGGCGTCGCCCCGCCATCGACCACCAACCTGATCCTGTCGCCTAAATCGGCAGCCACGGCGCCGGCGGTGGTGGCGCTGATCCTGCCGGAAGAATTGGCGCTGGGCGCGGCGAGCGGATGACCGAGCCTGGCGATCAGCTCGCCGCCGAACCCCTTGGGCATGCGCAACGCAATGGTGTCCAGCCCTGCCGTGACCAGCGGATGAATGCCATTTCCGGGGCGCTGCGGCAGCACCAGCGTCAGCGGACCCGGCCAGAAGGCCGCGGCCAGCTTTCTCGACAGCGGGTCGAAGAGCGCGATGCGCTCGGCCATGGCGAGATCGGCGACGTGGGCGATCAGCGGGTTGAAGCGCGGGCGGCCCTTGGCCTCGAAAATGCGGGCAACGCCGATGCCGCTGGTGGCGTCGCCGGCCAGCCCGTAGACAGTCTCGGTCGGAATGGCGACGACGTCGCCGCCCTCGAGCAGCGCCAGCGCCCGCTCCATCGCCTCGCCGGCGGCAACTATCTCAGCCAATTGTCGTCACCTCTTTGGATGCGAGGCTGCGTAATACGGCGGCGTTCGGCGGGCAAGTGCGGGCGTTGGCGAATTATCAATCCCTAAAATGCTATGTTTCCGCGCAAGCAGGCATCAATCCCGTGGGAATATGGTGCCGGTTTGTTGGGCCAGGGGAAACTATCATGGTGTCGATGCGTGTCCTTGCAGCGCTTGGCGTCGGCCTGTCGGCAATTACCGGCGGCGCCCAGGCTTCGTCCATTGTCGTGTTG
>NZ_RZSG01001078.1:0-1582 GCF_003997725.1 Mesorhizobium sp. M4A.F.Ca.ET.050.02.1.1 | reverse complement strand
AGACGGATCCCGCACCGATCATCTATGGCGTCACCACGGCGATGGGCGAACTGGCGAGCCGCAAGCTCGAGCGTGACGAGCGCGACCGCCATGCGCGCATCAAGGCGTTCGCTGCCGCGACCTCTTTCGGCGAGCCGCTGCCGGAGCGCGTGGTCAGGGCGATCGTGCTTGCCCGTCTCACCAACTTCATTGAAGGCAATGCCGCCACCTCGCCGCGCATCGCGCAAGCTGTTGCCGCCATGCTGGACGGCGGGCCGATGCCGATCGTGCCGTCGCAGGGCCAGGGCGGCGCCGGCGAGATCCTGGCTCTCTATCCGCTGTTCGCCGGGCTTTCGACGCGCTTCGACCTGGAGGTCAAGGAGCGGGGATCGCTCATCAACGGCTCGCCCTGCGCGGCGGCGCTGGTGGCGGACGCCGCGCTCGCGGCGCGCCGCCGCATCGGCCTCGCGCACAAGGTGTTTGCGCTGTCGATCGAAGCCTTTCGCGCACCGCTCGAACATTACGACGCCGCACTCGACGGGCTTTGGGGCGACGAACACGAGGCGGCAGCGCTGCAAGGTTTGAGGGAATATCTCACCGGCGCCGGCGACGGACGGCGCAACTACCAGGCGCCGGTCAGCTACCGCATCGTGCCGCGCGTGCTTGGCCAGGCGCATCGCGCGCTTTCCGGCGCGGAACGGGCGGCGACCGTGTCGCTGGCGTCGATCTCGGACAATCCGGTCTACGTACCGCCGGACGAGGCGTATCCGCTCGGGCGCTGCATCAGCACCGGCGGCTATCACAATGCGATGGCCACGCCTGCGCTCGACGATCTGGCAGCGATCTGGGCCGACGTCTGCCTGCTCTGCGACCGCCACGCCTCGAAGCTCCTGAACGGTAAGGTCTCCCTGCTGCCCGATCTTTTGATGACGGACCGGCATTGGGCCGACAGCGACGGCCACGGCAATGTCGGCTATGTGCCGATGGCGATCACCGGTTATCTGGAGCAGGCGAAGCTCGCGGCGCAACGCACCTTCATCCCAGGAACGGAATCTGCCGGTGCCGGCCAGGACGATGTCGCGACCACGGCGTTCCTCGCCTGGACCAAGGAGGCGACCGCCGGCCGCTGCCTCGACGCGGCGATGGCGATGCTGGCGATGATCGCCTCGCAGGCCCTTCACGTCACCGGCCGCGAGGCACCGCCTGCGCTGCAGCCGTTCGTTGCCGACGTCAGGACCATCGTACCGGCGGTCGGGGCCGACCGCGTGCTCGGTCCTGAACTGGCGGGATTGAGCGAATGGTTCACCGGCAAGGTCTTCGAGACGTGACCGTGGCGACTCGGTTTGTCAGCCGATGGGCTGGTGCGGGTAGAGGGACTCGAACCCCCACGTTTTCACGCCAGAACCTAAATCTGGTGCGTCTACCAATTCCGCCATACCCGCGTCGCCCGGCAATCCCATGTAGCCATCATTCTGTCAATGTCGCGATCAAAATGACCCTCAACCGCCTGAATGCGAAGATAGTTGAAAATTAGGCTGGCCTGTGACAAAAGGCGTGTCGAATGTGACGGGACGCGACGATCCGCTTCTACAGAATGTGATAA
>NZ_RZSG01001077.1:0-1582 GCF_003997725.1 Mesorhizobium sp. M4A.F.Ca.ET.050.02.1.1 | reverse complement strand
ATCCCCTTGCAACGGTCCAGCATTGCGCAGCGCGGCAGGCAGCGTCCGCGAGGCGGGCGCCGCGCCGGTCCTTGACGAGCCTGCGCGGCACGATCGCTGCCTGGCGCAGGCAGGCACGCTTTCGCTGGGATCTCAAGCGAATCTCGGAGACCAATCCGCATCTGATCGACGATATCGGCCTGACCAGACGGCAGGTCGAGGAAGAGATCGCCAAGCTGCCCTTCTGGCAACGATAAAGGCTAACCCGGTTGGCCCTCACTGCGTGTCCGCGTGTGCCCTTAGCTCCGCGCGCCTCTCGTCTGACACCACCGCCAGATCGAGCACCTTCTGCAATTCGGCCGCGTGGCGAAAGGATGGCTCGGGCTGGACGCCGCTCTTCACCGCCTCGGCGAAGCGCTCATAGTTGGTCGGCACCGTGCCGGCGTCGAGCGCCTCCCATCTGGCGTTCTCGACATTGTCGCCCACGCACGCCTTCAGCGCCGAGCCTTCGAGATTGTGCACCACCTCGATGCCGCCCTTGTCGCCATAGATGCGCAGCCTGAGCTCGTTGAGATGGCCGGTCGCCCAGCGGCTGGCATGCACCACGCCGAAAGCGCCATTGGAGAAATCCAGCGTCATGGCGAAGCTGTCATTGGCGTCGAGCCCGTATTCGCCGATGCGGTTGCCCGGCGCCTTGTCGAAGGCGCGCAGGCGGCAAAACACATGGTCGATGTCGAGCGCCGCGCCATAGCTGGCGAAATCGAGGATGTGGATGCCGACGTCGCCGAGCACGCCGTTCGAGCCATGGCCGCGCGACAGGCGCCACAGCCATTTCGGGTCGGTGCGCCAGTCGCCCCAGAATTTCGACACCAGCCAGCTTTGCAGGTAGGAGGCCTCGACATGGCGGACCGTACCGATCTCGCCTGCCAGCACCATGGCGCGCGCCTTCTGCAGAGGTGCCACATTGCGGTAGGTGAGGTTCACCATGTTGACGATGCCGGCGGCTTCCGCGGCGTCCGCCATCTCGGTCGCCTTGCCGAAATTCTCGGCCAGCGGCTTCTCGCACAGAACCGGCTTGCCGGCGGCGATCAGCGCCATGGTGGTCGGGTGATGGATGCGGTCCGGCGTGACGTTGGCGACAGCGTCAAATTCACCCCATTTCAGCGCCTCCTCCAGCGAGGTGAAGCGGTTGGGGATCTTGAAGCCGTCGGCGAATTCGCCGACGCGGGCCGGATCGACATCGACGGCGCCGACAATGTCGACGCCCTCGATGGCGCTGAAGCGGCGGGCATGCTCCTGCGCCATCCAGCCGGTACCGAGTATCAAAAGCCGCATTTTTTGCTCCTCCGAGCGAATTGGTTCGATTCAATCATATCAGGTGGATAACCGCTATTGCTGCAGAGTTCCAGATGGAAAGCGCTGCCTTGAACTAACGGAAGCCGGCCTCGCCGGCCGTGTGCAGCTTGCCGCCGCGCTCGACGATCGGCTCCAGCGCCTTGTCCACCGGCACGTTCGGCGCGTCGTGGATAGCACGCTTCGCGCCTTGCGGGTTCGCCGCCCACTTCACCGCGTTGCGCAGCACCTGCTGCACCGTGGCGTCATG
>NZ_RZSG01001076.1:0-1585 GCF_003997725.1 Mesorhizobium sp. M4A.F.Ca.ET.050.02.1.1 | reverse complement strand
GCGAACGACTGTTCCAATTCCCGCCGTTGCCGCCGCCCGGCGAAATAACCGGAAACGACGCCAAAGCCCCCGGGCAGGTTGTTTGCCCTTCGCCAGGCCTTGATTTCCGCCAGCGCCACGCCGAGGCTGCCCTGCGCCACGGCCTTCAACACGCCGCGCAGCGTCAGGTAACAGAGGATCGCGGCGTAGTCGTTCGTCCGATAGTCCGGGCAGCGGGCGACGAAATCGTCCAGGCCCACAATGTAGCCGGCATGGGTGCGCGACATTGAATTGGCTTCACGATATTTGAGGACGTCGGCGGCCTTGCCGAAGGCGATGCGGT
This sequence comes from Mesorhizobium sp. M4A.F.Ca.ET.050.02.1.1, assembly GCF_003997725.1. Classification (NCBI taxonomy): domain Bacteria; kingdom Pseudomonadati; phylum Pseudomonadota; class Alphaproteobacteria; order Hyphomicrobiales; family Phyllobacteriaceae; genus Mesorhizobium; species Mesorhizobium sp. M4A.F.Ca.ET.050.02.1.1. The sequence goes on along the minus strand of NZ_RZSG01001076.1, from coordinate 1,263 downwards.
GCTGCTTTCCCAGCCGGACCAGGAATTCGCGGTCCTGATGACGATACAGGCCCACATCGTAACCGCCGATCGAGACGAAGGCGGAACGGCGCACGGTAACGGTCGAATTGGTCAATGGCACGCAGTGGCAAAGCAGCAGCTGACGCAGCCTGTCGGCGTCAGGGGTCGGGTCCGGCAACAGGTGCAGGCGCCGGCGCCGGTCCGCGACGTCGCTGAAGCCGTCGATGGTGCACGCAATATCCGGATTGGCATCGAAGAACGCGATCAACCGCTCGATGCGTCCCGGACAGAATGCATCGTCGGAATCGAGAAACGCAATAAGCGGCGCGCTGGTCAGCGTGGCGCCCTCGTTGCGTGCCCGGTTGGCACCGGATCGCACCAGTAGTCGGCGCCAGGCCAGGCGGGGATCGGCAAGCGAAGCCAGATAGGCTTCGGTGCCGTCGTCGGAAGCGTCGTCGACGACCACGAGTTCGATGTCCCGCCGAGGATCGGACAGGACCGATTCCAGGGTGCGCGGCAGGCTGCCGCGGCGGTTCCTGGCCGGGATAACCACCGCGATCCGGGGGGTGACGACTTCTCCCTGTGCGACTGGCAAGGAATTCGGCAAGGCTGTCACAGGCGGAACTCGTGCATGGGGGTTCGAGTGCAGCCGAAATCGGCCTTGAAAGGCTCGTCGCCAATGGTGAAATCGAAAGTCTCGCCGCCGCTGGCCGCCCAAGCCGCCATGACGCGGTCCAGCGCGAGGCGCCCCGGAGAATAGCGCGCATGGGCGACGTAGTTGCAGCAGAGCAGAATGTAGCGGAAGCTGCTTTTGTCGATCAGCCCGAAAACGAGAGCGACCGTGCTCTCGCCTGAAACCAGGTGCCAGGTTTGAGCCAGGCCGGAGCGCGCTCCGCTGGTGGCGACATCAATGTAGAATTCGAGACCATGCGCCGTCTGCAGCGGATCATCCGGAAAGCGCCCGGACCGGAAATCGCGTCCCGCCATCATTGCGGAGCGCACCGCATCGCATTCCAGGAGCTCCAGCCGAAGCGCGCCTGTATCATCGAGACGGCGTGCCTTGCGATCAAGCGCCGCCGCTCGATGGCTGCCCAGGTTGGCGCGCCGCCATTCGCCATAGGGGAAGCCATAGCGCACGGCATGCGCGCCGAAGCCAAGCGCCAGCGGCTCGCTCCCCAGCAGCGAGCGCCATTGCTGCACATGCTGGTGATGGACCGGACCGATTTTCAGCCCGGCGTGGGAACCTAGGGCATGGTGAAAGGC
>NZ_RZSG01001075.1:0-1587 GCF_003997725.1 Mesorhizobium sp. M4A.F.Ca.ET.050.02.1.1 | reverse complement strand
TTCCCAATGGCTTCGAGGTGACGCTGACCACCGAACGCGCCTATGACATTCCCGACTATGCCGTGATCATCCAGAACTTCGCCAAAAAGGCCGGCATCGACGTCAAGCTCAACGTCCTGCCGCAGGATGCCTATTACGGCTCCGCGACCTTCGGCAGCTCGCCCTGGCTGGACTCAAATCTCGGCATCACCGATTTCGGCCATCGCGGCACGCCCGACATCTTCCTCAACGCGACGCTGAAGAGCGACGGCGCCTGGAACGCCGCGCATTTCAAGAATGCGGACTATGACGCGTTGCTGGTCGACTACGGCAAGGCGCGCGACCTTCAGGCGCAGCGCATCGCCGCCGGCAGGATCCAGACCCTGCTGCTCGACGAGACGCCGGAGATCATCTCCTACTTCTCACAATACAGCCGCATCACCAGCAACAAGGTCGAGAGCGTGCGCTTCACGGCGATCTCGCATCTGCTGCTCGATCGCGTGACCTTCGTTCAGGCATGATGCGCAAACGCCAAGCCGGCCGGGGTCCCGGAACCCGATGCTGACCGGCCGTACCTTGTCTACGCGGACGGCATCGCTCCTGTTCACCTTGTGGCTGGTCAGCGTGCTGGTCTTCCTCGCCGGGCAGGTCCTGCCCGGCGATGTCGGCCGCGTCATGCTTGGCCCGTTTGCGGATGCTCAAGCCGTCGCGGCGCTGAACAGGCAGCTTGGCGCCGATCAGCCGGTGCTGGTGCAATACTGGCACTGGTTCAGCCGGGCGCTGACAGGCGATTTCGGCACGTCACTGTCGATGCGGGCGCCGGTCGCGCCTTTCGTGCTGGCAAGCCTCGGCCGCTCGGCAGCACTTGCCGGCATCATCCTGCTGTTGCTTGTACCGGTGGGCGTAGGCGCGGGCATCATTGCGGGTCTAAACCAGGGCCGCCTGATCGACCGGCTGATCGTGCTTGCCGGCGTCTCCTTCGGCATCGTTCCCGATTTCGTATCCGGCCTGTTGCTGCTCATGGTCTTCGGCCTGTGGCTGAGCTGGTTCCCGATCACCGGCGCCGCGCCGGACGGCGCCGGCTTCTGGACAAGCGGCCACTATCTCATCCTGCCGGCTTTGCCGTTGGTGCTGAACCTCACCGGCTATCTGGCGCGCATGACGCGGGCCGGCGTGGTCGAGGCCCTGGCCGCCGACTACACGCGCACGGCGACGCTGAAAGGCCTTGACCGTTCGCAGGTCATTGTCCGCCACGTCTTGCCCAATGCGCTGACGCCGACCATCGCGGTGCTCGCGACCCAGAGCGGCTATATGCTCGGCGGTCTCGTGGTGATCGAAGCCCTGTTCGGCATCCAGGGCCTCGGCAATCTCGTGCTCAACGCTGCCAAGTCACGCGACTTTCCCATGCTTGAGGCCGGCGTGCTGGTCATGGCGACGATCTTCGTCCTGTCGGCCGCGGCAGGCGATCTCGTTCAGGCGCTGCTCGATCCGCGGCAGCGGCGGCGGGCGTCGCTATGATGGACCTGCTGGAGTTTCCGGCGCCGGCGCGCGCATCTTTTTTCCCGCGGGTCGTCAGCCGGTTAAGCCGTGCCGTTCGCGGCCTGCCGC
>NZ_RZSG01001074.1:0-1595 GCF_003997725.1 Mesorhizobium sp. M4A.F.Ca.ET.050.02.1.1 | reverse complement strand
ATCGATTCTGGGTCGATCTGTTTCTGAAACTTTCAAAAAAGAATCATGTCGAGTGGGCTTAGCCTATGGACGACCCTGTCGGACTTACGCGTATGACATTCAGATTCTCCTGACCGGCGAGGCAAGCGGCACTGCAAAACGCCTTATTCTTGGGCGTGAAGGTTGCCTGACAGGAGTCCATTGAAGTACGTTGCGCAACCCTCGTGGGGGCGCCTGCAGGGCAGGATGCCCCGAGATGGTAAGGTGATTTGGCAGTGACGGAACTCGCTGGCGATGTTGACAAGGCCAATCTATCCGCATCGCACTAACTAATCGCCGATTATTGACATCCCACGGCGGGCGCTGCAATCGTCCTAGCATCGAAGCACACCTACGCGGGCGCGGCTGACCTGGACAACGACTGGCCTCAAGCCGGCCGTCTCACCCCTGTAGATCCGGCGGCGACAGGCCTCGCCCGCGCTTATTTCCTCAGGCGAAAGATTCGCCTGCATTCCCGCCGATGTCGTATCAGCTAGGTTTCGAATATCCGGTACCGTCGGTGAACTGCCGGACGAATATCATGCGAGATGGGCTTCAGGCGGACTATCCCAGGGTAGCGACCAAGCCTGAGTCAACTCACAATCGTTTCATTGATCCCGGATATGCTTGTTACAGTAACCCCGCCTGCTCAGCCTCGCGGCGCAAATTCTGCCGTGGCCTGGGGCCGATCTGCTGGATCACCAGCCCGGCCGCCAGCGAGCCGAGGTGGCCGCAATCCTTGAGGCTGCGTCCGGTCGTGTAGCCGTAAAGGAAGCCGGCGGCATAAAGATCGCCGGCACCGGTCGTGTCGACCAGTTCCTTGATCTTTGTCGCCTGGATGGTGTCGGTCTCGTCGCCGCGCACGATGACCGAGCCTTTTTCCGAGCGCGTCACGGCGGCTATTCTGCAGTCTTTGCGGATCTGGGCCAGCGCCTCCTCGAAGGAAGCGGTCTGGTAGAGCGACTTGATCTCGTGGCTGTTGGCAAAGACGATGTCGACGGTGCCCGAACGCATCAGCTCGAGGAACTCGTCGCGATAACGGTCGACGCAGAAGGAATCCGACAGTGTCATCGACACTTCGCGGCCCGCCGCATGCGCCAGTTTCGCGGTCTGGCGGATGGCTTCCTTGGCGCGCGGCGGATCCCACAGATAACCCTCGAAATAGGTCACCTTGGCGCCAGCGGCCTTGTCGGCCTCGACATCCTCTGGGCCAAGCTCGACGCAGGCGCCGAGATAGGTGTTCATCGAACGCTCGCCGTCGGGCGTCACGAAGATCATCGAGCGTGCCGTCGGCGGTTCGCCCGCGAGCGGCCTGGTATCGAAGGCCACGCCCTGGGCCTTGATGTCGTGCGTGTAGATTTGGCCCAGCGCGTCGTTCGACAATTTGCCGAAGAAAGCGGCCCGTCCACCGAAGGAGGCGACGCCGGCCGCGCTGTTGCCGGCGCTGCCGCCGGAAGCCTCGATCGCCGGTCCCATGCGGCTGTAGAGCAGCTCGGCGCGCTTGGCGTCGATGAGGTTCATCGCGCCCTTGATGATGCCGTTGGTTTCGAGAAAAGCCTCGTCGCACTGCGCGATGA
>NZ_RZSG01001073.1:0-1595 GCF_003997725.1 Mesorhizobium sp. M4A.F.Ca.ET.050.02.1.1 | reverse complement strand
GTGGCAGACGCGTGCGCAGGGCGACTCTTCCATCCTGTGGCTGGCGCGGATCGCTTCGGTCCTCAGGGCGAAAGGCCACATGATCTCGACCGCGTCGCTGATCGAGGCGGAACGTCTGGCGCGCGCGCTTGCGGCCATCCGCGAACGGCCGAAGCCGGGTTTCGAGGAACTGCGCGACGCTTCGATCGCAGGGCTGTTCAACGGCGAGGCCCTGCTGTGGAAGATGGTCGAGGCCGAATTGCTGCTAGGCGCCGATGTCGGCGAGATACCGCCGGACACGCCGCTGGCGCCGCTGATCGATGACCTGCAGCGCAACCAGAAGACGGCGCGGCTGAAGCCCGAGGCCTTGGAACGGGAGCTCTCCATCGACCTGCGCAGCGAGAGCGGGCTGTTTCGGTCGACGCTGCTGCACCGGCTGAACGTGCTTGGCGTGAACTGGGGCAAGCTGACCGACACCGGGCGCAGCCGCGGCACCTTTCGCGAGCGCTGGATGCTGGCCTGGCAGCCGGAGTATGCCGTTCAACTGGTCGAGAACCTGGTCTACGGCCCGACCATCGAGAAGGCCGCCAACGGCCGCCTGGTTCAGATGATCGCCGCCGCCGCGACACTCGACACCCTGGCCGCGCTGGTCCAGGGCGCCATCACGGCGGCTCTCAGTGAAGCTTCCGCTGCTGGCCTCGTCGCGCTGGAGGAAAAAGCGGCACACAGCAGCGAATGCCTGGAACTTCTGGCTTCGGTGCCGCCGCTGGCCGACATCATCCGCTACGGCGAAGCGCGCAAGACCGAGACGGAGCGCCTTGCGGGCCTACTGGAGCGGCTAATCGTCGAGGGCTCGATCGCGCTGCCCTACGCCGCGCGCGATCTCGACGTTCAGGCCGCCGCGGCGTTGATCGGCGCGATGCGCAAGGCCGACGAGGCGATCAGGCTGGTGGAGCCGGGCGAGGATGTCGTGGATGCCTGGCGCGGCGGCCTCGCGGCCGTGCTCGATTCGTCGCGATCGACAGCGCTCGTTGCCGGTTGCGCGGCCCATCTGCTCTACGAGGCCGGACGGCTCTCCGCAGAGGGCGCGGCCGACCTTTTGGCAAAGCGCCTGTCACCCGGGACGCCGGTCATCGACGCTGCCGCTTTCTTCGAGGGCTTCTTCAGCGGCGCCGGTCAGCGACTGATCTATGACGAGGGTCTGCGCGGCGCCGTCGATGCATGGCTTGCCTCACTCGACGAAGAGGCCTTCGTTGCGCATCTGCCCTTGCTGCGCCGCGTCTTCTCCAACCTCGACAGCATGGAGCGCCGGCGTTTGATCGAAGCGGTGCTCGGCAAAGGAGCGAGCCTGCCCGCCGGGCTGACGCCGACGCCCGACGGCGGCGAAGCCTGGCGCCGGCACTTTGGTCTCCTCGGCAAGCTGCTTTCAGGGGAGCCCAGCCATGGATGACGATGCGATCGGGCCGGACCTCGAGCCGACGGGAGGAACGCGGGAACGCCGCTGGCGGCTGGCGATCGGCGCCGACGATGCGTCCTCGTCGGCACTCTCCGCCGAGGATCGGCGGCTTTCGGCGGCGCTCGACGCGCTTTATGGCGACAACAGCTGCGACACGGCC
>NZ_RZSG01001072.1:0-1596 GCF_003997725.1 Mesorhizobium sp. M4A.F.Ca.ET.050.02.1.1 | reverse complement strand
CGCCGCGCGCTCGTCACCCGCGGCGAGGCCAATGCCCCAGATGCGATCGACGGGGCTTGCCTCGACCAGCACGGCATCCTTCGTCGCCAGCAGGAATTCGCCAAGCGGCCCGTTCTGCCGGAATTTCTGGAAGCTGCCTTCCGAAACGAGGCGGAACTTCTCGGCATCCCAACTCGCTCCGTCGAAGCCGCGCACCTCGCGCCCCACCTGCTTGGCCTGCTTCGGGCTCGCGGCGGCGAGCACGCGGCGCACGGCCTCGTCGTCGCCGAACAGCCGCGCCTTGCCGGCCATCATCCAGTGTTCCGCCGTCGCATAGGTCAGCCGGTCGACCGTGAAGGGCGCGGGCCACCACTGGCTGAGACAGGACGTGGTGATGCTTCCGTCCTTCGACGGCTGATGGCCCCAGAAGAACAAGAAGCTGGGCCGGGATTTCGCGCGGACGGCTGCCTCGAGCCAGGAACGATCATAGGTCATGACGGGGATGGAGCGGAGCGGACGGTGAATTGTCAATGGCGGCTGGCGCCTCGCCGCTTTCACCAGCGCGCTCCCCCTGCCGCGCGGCCTGCGGGTTTCGCCGCAATTTCCCTGAAGTTTCGGCGGCGCGTCACGATCTCCGGCGGGGCGGCGACTATCCTCCGCCTTGCTGTCACAGAGGACAGTTCGGAGATCAACGCCATGACCACGATCGTTTCCTTCACCGGCGCCACTGCTCACAACCGGCGCCAGGCGTCCCCTTTCCGGCACTCCCGGTTTGCCACCGCTGCCGTATCGGCACTGTTGTGGCTGCCGCGCTTCTGGAAGGCGCGTAGCGAGCTGGCCGCGCTCGCCGCCATGAGCGAATGCGAGCGCCGCGACATCGGCCTCACCGCCTTCGACGTCGAGAACGCGCTGACGCTGCCGGTCGACCGTGACCCGACCGAGGTGCTTGCGAAGGTCGTGGACGACCGCCGCCATCGCCGTGAATTCTGAGCGCGATACTCCGGGGCCGGCCGCCGGCGTTCCAGTCAGTCCGGCAGGCCGGCCTCGCGCAGGCCGGCGGCGATGCGTTCAGTCGTGCCCGCGTCGAAGGGCGAGGCGTCGCCGACCCTGGCAACGGTGAGGCCCGGGTAGGTTTCCATCAGCCTGCGGCAAGCGTGCCGTGCCTCGTCCTTGCGACCGGCATGAACCAGCGCCGTAACCAGCAGGCGCAGTCCCCACCAGGTGCCCGGCTGCTGGCTAAGGCCGCGCTGCGTCAGCGCCACCGCCTCATCGTAGCGCGCGGCGACGAAATGCGCGGCGCCGATGCCGATCTCGGCCATGTAGCCCATCGGATCGCGCGGGCTCAGCCGTTCGAAATGCTCGAACTTCTCGATCGCCGCCTCGGGCCGCTCGCGATAGACGTCCAGCCAGGCGCTGCGCAGCCAGGCCCAGGCGGAATTCGGATCGAGCGCGCGCGCCCGCGCCAGATGCATGTCGGCGACATCGTAGTCGCGGGCAAAGGAATGCGCCGCGCCGAGCACCGCAAGCACCATCGGGTCGTCGCCGGAGAGCGCCGCCCCCTTCTGCGCCAGGCGCAGGCCCTCCTCCCGTGAAGCGGCCGGCGTTTCGGTCCAGCGG
>NZ_RZSG01001071.1:0-1596 GCF_003997725.1 Mesorhizobium sp. M4A.F.Ca.ET.050.02.1.1 | reverse complement strand
CTGCCGGCGATCCGCAGGCACGCCGAGGCCACCGCCGAGGCCGGCTCGATGATCAACGGCCGAATCGTCGATTCCTACTCCAACGTGCAGACGCTGAAGCTGTTTTCGGCCGATGGCGACGACCGCTACATCCGGAGCGGCTTCGACATCTATCTCGATGCGCTTCGCCCGTTCACGCGCCGGCTGACCGGCGTGCGCATGGCGCTGACGACGCTGTCGGGCGTCATGATCACCACCATCGCCAGCTTTGCCATCTATCTCTGGGTCGAAGGCTCGATCACCGTCGGCGCCGTCGCCTTCACGCTTTCGCTCGTCTTGCGGCTCAACATGCTACTGGGCCGGGTGATGATGCAGCTCAACGGCATCCTCAGGAATCTCGGTGTGCTGGAGAACTCCAAGGCGTTGATCTCGCAGCCGCTCGGCCTCATCGACGCGCCGGAGGCCAAGGAATTGATCGTGGCCGGCGGCCGCATCGATGTGAAGAACGTGACCTTCCACTACGGCAAGGGGGCCGGCGTGCTCGACGGCATCGACCTCGTCGTCAGGCCCGGCGAGAAGGTCGGGCTGGTTGGCCCATCGGGAGCAGGCAAGACGACGCTGGCCAACCTGATCCTGCGCCTCTACGACCTCGAGGGCGGCAAGATCCTGATCGACGGCCAGGACATCGCGCAGGTGACACAGAATTCGCTGCGCGCCAATATCGGCGTGGTCAGCCAGGACACGGCCTTGTTCCATCGCTCGCTGCGCGACAACATCAAGCTCGGCATGCCGGACGCGACCGAGGCGCAAGTGATCGCGGCGGCGCGGAAGGCCGAGGCACACGAGTTCATCACAGGCCTGCGCGACAATCGCGAGCGCACCGGCTACGAAGCCTATGTCGGCGAACGCGGCGTGAAGCTGTCAGGCGGCCAGCGCCAGCGTGTGGCAATCGCTCGCGTCTTCCTCAAGGATGCGCCGATCCTGATCCTGGACGAAGCGACGTCGGCGCTCGATTCCGACATCGAGGCGGCGATCCAGGAAAACCTGGCGCGGCTGATGAAAGACAAGACCGTGATAGCCATCGCGCACCGCCTGTCAACGATCGCCGCGCTCGATCGGCTGGTCGTGCTCGACGGCGGGCGCATCGTCGAACAGGGCACGCATGACGAGCTGGTGGCGCTGGACGGGCTTTACGCGCGGCTCTGGAAGCGGCAGTCCGGCGGTTTCCTGTTCAATGAGGAAAGCGTGCTGGAAGAGACGCGGCCGGCGGAGTAGGAAGAGGAATGTCGGTTCGCATGCCTTCGTATTTTGGACGAGCGGGCGCGCAGGACAACGCGCTCGACCTGCTCGGCCACGAAATCCTCGCCGAGAAGGCGGCGGCGCTCGGCCGCGCCGGCCAGCGCGTCGAGCAGACGCTGGCGAGACTGCGCGAGGATGGCGGCGATGAGGAAAGGCGGCCCCGGCTCCTCAAGGATGCCGCCGAGGCCGTCCATGCCTACTTCATCCAGCGCGAGCTCTGCGGCCTGCGCAAGCACGATGCGGTCATCCGCGAATACAATATCCCGAGAGCGGTTCTGGTCAGGCTCGGCGCGCAATAGGCGCTGCCTTCGGGACTCT
>NZ_RZSG01001070.1:0-1598 GCF_003997725.1 Mesorhizobium sp. M4A.F.Ca.ET.050.02.1.1 | reverse complement strand
GCTCGATCGCCTCGGCCATCAGTTCGTCCATGGTACGACGGATCTGATGGTCCGACTGGTTGACACCGGCCTCGTCGAAATCCTTGCGAATCTTGCGGAAGACGTCGTGGTCGCCGGCTTCCTCGATGTCGGCGACGACCACCTGCTTGGCATAGGCCTCGGCGTCAGTGCCGGACTTGCCGAGCTTTTCGGCCGCCCACAGGCCAAGCGCCTTGTTGCGGCGGGCGGAGGCCTTGAAGCGAAGCTCCTCGTCGAAGACGAATTTGCGCTCGAAGCCCTCTTCTCGGTCTTTCATGCTGCTCATGGCATCCCTCCGGTCAAATCCGATTCGCTTAGGCGTAAATCATGTGTGTTCCCGAAGCACAAACCAAAAGGCCGCGGGCCGGTCAATATGCTACATCACTTGCTGCGCTGCGGCATTTCATTCCCGAAAGCGGTTAATTCGAAGGATTTGCCGATTGAGCAAACCATGTGATTGGGATAGACACCGGCATTGAACACCGCCGTTGCCATACTAATTTAGGCAGACGGACAGGAACTGGTCGCTTGCCGCCTGCCCGGAAATCCAGAGAAAAAATCAAATGAAAAATCGCCGCCGCATTTATGAAGGCAAGGCCAAGATCCTCTATGAAGGACCTGAGCCGGGGACGCTGATCCAGTTTTTCAAGGACGACGCTACCGCCTTCAACAAGAAGAAGCACGAAGTGGTCGATGGCAAGGGCGTGCTCAACAACCGCATTTCCGAGCATATTTTCAACCATTTGAACCGCATGGGCATTCCGACCCATTTCATCCGGCGGCTCAACATGCGCGAGCAGCTGATCAAGGAAGTCGAGATCATTCCGCTTGAAGTCGTAGTGCGCAACGTCGCCGCCGGCTCGCTGTCGAAGCGCCTCGGCATCGAGGAAGGCACGGTGCTGCCGCGCTCGATCATCGAATTCTACTACAAGGCCGACGCGCTCGACGACCCGATGGTGTCGGAAGAGCACATCACCGCTTTTGGCTGGGCGAGCCCGCAGGAGATCGACGACGTCATGGCGCTGGCCATCCGCGTCAACGACTTCCTCTCCGGCCTGTTCATGGGCGTCGGCATCCAACTCGTCGATTTCAAAATCGAGTGCGGCCGCCTGTTCGAGGGCGACATGATGCGCATCGTCGTCGCCGACGAGATTTCGCCGGATTCCTGCCGGCTGTGGGACGTGAACACGCAGGACAAGCTCGACAAGGACCGTTTCCGCCGCGATATGAGCGGACTGGTCGAAGCCTATCAGGAAGTCGCCCGCCGCCTCGGCATTATGAACGAGAACGAGCCACCGCGCCCAACTGGACCGGTGCTAGTCGCCTCCACCGAGCCGCCCAAGGGCTTGAAGCACTAACTGCCAGACCGGACTTGCCCGTGGCGGCGAAACCGGCGCAAGCCGCACTGATTTCTCAGGAGTATCGATGAAAGCCCGTATCACCGTCACCCTCAAGAATGGCGTTCTCGACCCGCAGGGCAAGGCGATCGAGCATGCGCTGTCCGGGCTGGGCTTTGATGGGGTCGGATCGGTGCGCCAGGGCAAGGTGTTCGACGTCGAGCTTGCGGGGACCGACAAGGC
>NZ_RZSG01000106.1:0-11997 GCF_003997725.1 Mesorhizobium sp. M4A.F.Ca.ET.050.02.1.1 | reverse complement strand
GAGTAATTATCCTTCCTGACCTTTATGTCAACGCCGGCGGTGTGGTTGTCAGTTATTTTGAGTGGGTGAAGAATCTTACACATATTCCGTTCGGGCTGATGGAAAGGCGGCGCCGGGAGCGGCGCAACCAGACGATCGCCACAGTACTCGAACGAATGACCGGAAAGGAATTTCCACCCGACATTCGCGATGAATTCCTGGAAGGAGGTGCTGAGATCGACCTTGTGCGCTCCGGCTTGGAAGATGTCATGCGCAGTACCTGGACGCGTATCTCTGACCTTCTCGAGGCGCTGCCCGAACTGGGCGACTATAGGACGGCCGCTTATGTGGCATCCATTCGTCAGGTTGCTGATGCCTACGAGGCGATAGGGATTTGAACCTCTGTTTCGGAAGGGTGGACGCGGTTGGATGGCCCGGCATGCTGATTGGATCACCTGATGACTGCAACCGCATTTTACTCTCTCATCCCATGCCTTTTGCGTGATCGCCAGGGACTATCAGAGATTTCGTGTCGGGGCGGGCATAGTGGGAAGAAAGGAGAATGATTCCCCAATGGCCCGACGCAAAGAACCGAAGATCCCTGATGCGATTGTCGACCAGCTACTGGCCGACGCCGATCCGAAGACGATCTTCGACCCCAATGGCTTGATCGACGATCTGAAGAAGGCATTCGCGGAGCGGGTGCTCAACGCAGGGATGGATCACCATCTCGATGGCAATGAAGAGGCCGGCAACCGCCGTAACGGCTACGGCAAGAAGACGATGACGACCGACAATGGCGCTTCGAGCTGGAGATTCCCGCGCGACCAGGAAGCCAGCATCGACCCGCAGTTGATCACCAAATACCAACGCCGCTTTCCCGGCTTCGACGACAAGGTGATCTCGATGTATGCACGTGGCACGAGCACCCGCGAGATCGTCGGCCATCTGCGGGAATTGTACGGCATTGAAGTGTCGCCGGACCTGATCTCGACGGTGACCGATGCCGTCCTGGAAGAGGTTGCCGCCTGGCAGGGCCGGCCGCTGGACCCCGTTTACCCGCTGGTGTTCTTCGATGCGCTGCGCGTCAATCCCGTGAATGGGCGATGGCTAAGGCCCAATTCGCCGTCCTCTTCGGCGAGCGCTTCAGCAGGGCAATGGCTGCATAAATGTCAACCAGCCCGCCCTGACACGAAATCTCTGATAGTCCCGACGACGCATCGGTACCTATCGCTGCTATGTTCGATAGGTGTCCGATACCACCACCCCACGCGCCCCGATCAAATCCCCTCGCAAGGGCTACTGTGGCCCCCCTGTCAAACGGCTTCCAAAACTGACCCCGGCATCACAATGGCAATACGACGAGCCTGCGGAGTCGTGTGCCGCGATGCGCGCCAGGATATCGGCGAGCCAGGCCTGAGGGTCAATGTCATTCAACTTGGCGCTGGCGATCAGGCTGTAGAGAACGGCAGCGCGCTGTCCGCCGCGATCGGAACCGCAGAACAGCCAGGACTTTCTGCCGAGAGCCATCGCCCGTTCATTCTGCCCATGTCGGGGAAGAGCGAGAGGTTCACTATCCCTGGCATCCCTATTTCGGCCGAAAAGTCAGCGTGCGACGTGTAGAGCAGCGGGCGACCGGCCAGTTCCTCAAAGTGGAAGGCCCCTCTGGCATTGTCGTTTCGATGCCGGGCTGGATGGTGGATCCCGTCGTCTGCGCCGAGATGAGTCGTATCCGTACGAGCACGGCCGCCTGGTGACGGTTACGTCGCGCCGCTAATGTCCACTTAAATTTAATGGACAACAGCGGTGTGGTAAGCGCTGCACCAAGGCACCTTGCAATGGGCCGATGAACATGGAGCTTTCGCGCCATGACATTGGAACATGCAGACGGCGATGTGGTCGCCGAGGACTGCGGCGCCGCGGCGGCCGAAGATCGTGCAACGATGCCCGGCCGCGCGCGGCAACGGAGGCTGTGGAGTTGCGCGGAGAAGCGCGCGTTGGTCGACCTTGCGAGCGCGGCGGGGTCGTCGGTGACCGAGGTCGCGCAAGCATTCGGCGTAGCTCCGTCACAGCTCTATGCGTGGCGCAAGCAGATGGCCGGCGGCGAGCTCGATGTCGACGAGGCGGTGGCGACCTTCGCACGGATCGAGGTGAACGATCTGCCTGAGGTCGACCGGCCCGCCGCCTATTGCCCGGACCCGGCCGGCAAGATCGTCGTTGCCTTCCCGAGCGGCGCGCGATTGCGGATCGACGGGACCGTCGATCTGGCAGCGCTGCGCATCGTCCTGGCGGAGTTGAGCAGGTGATCACGGTGGTGCCGACCGACCAGATTTACCTGTGCTGCGGCGCGACCGATATGCGCCGCGGGATCAATAGCCTCGCACGGATGGTGCAGCAGGTGCTCGCGCTCAATCCGCACACTGGCGCGATCTTCTGCTTCCGGGGACGCAAGGGTCATATCATAAAAATTTTGGCGCATGACGACCAGGGGTTCTGCATGTTCACAAAGCGACTGACCGATGGCTGTTTTGCCTGGCCAGCCACAAAGGATCAGGTCGCCGTTTCGCTTACCAAGGCGGAGCTTTCGCTCCTTCTGGAAGGGATCGACTGGCGCCGGCCGAGCAAGACTTATCGGCCGCGTCTGGCTGGCTAATTTTTGCTCGTTTGTTATTGATTTTGTGTCGATTTTGCTTCCTCGAAGGAGCTCTTTCGGGTATGTAATTTGGGTGTCGGAACAAGCTCCCTCAACCGCTGATTTCCTTGCCCGGATCGCGCTTCTGGAGGCGGCCGTTTCTGCCCGTGACATCACCATCGCCGAACGCGATGAGCAGCTGCGCAGAGAGCGCGCGGAGGCCGCACTTCGCATTCAGCGCCTGCAGCTGCGGATCGATCGCTTCAACCGCAAGGCCTTCGGACGCTCGTCCGAGAAGCTGGGCCAAATGCTGCTCGAACTCGAAGATCTCGAGACCGATGTCGCCGCCAGCGTGTCCGATATCGAGCTGCCCATCGTCGCTGACACCGACAAGGTCCGGGTGCTGCCGGTGCGCAAGCTCAACCCCAACCTGCCGCGCAAGCGGATCCTTCGCGAGCCGTCTTGCGCATGCTGCCCAGGCTGCGGCGGCGCTCTGCGCGCCATGGGCGAAGATAGCGACGAGATGCTCGACCTGGTCGTCCAGGCCTGGCAGGTGATCGAGACCGTTCGACCCAAATATAGCTGCCGGACCTGCGATAAGATCGTTCAGGCGCCGGCACCGATTAAGGCCATTGCGCGCGGCAAGCTCAGCTATGCCGCGCTCGCCCATATCATGATGGCCAAGTGGGGTTATCATCTGCCGTGCTACCGTAAATGTTGAAATCAACATGTTGCGCATAGGATTATGCTGCGGAGGCTCCATTTCGTCCCAGGTTTCAGGCGATCTTGGGTGATCTCCGCAACATAAATTCTTGGACTCAAATAGAATTCAGGAACGCCATCACGCCCTTGTCCTCTTTCCACGGCCTTTCCGGTCGCGGAGCGGCGGCGCTGCAAAGCGCCATTGCTTTCGCTTTCATCTCGATATCGATTTCGGCGTAAATGTTGGTGGTCTCAAGGCTTACATGTCCGAGCCATGCACGGATGGTGTTAAGGTCGACACCCGCCTGCAACAGATGGCAAGCGCATGTATGGCGGACCACGTGCGGTGTGATCGGCCGTGCAGCAAGCGATGGCACCTGTGCCGCACATCGCTCGACAAGCCGATAGACCCCGAAACGGGTATATCGTTTGCGATGGCGGCTGAGGAAGACGGGCTCGCAGGTTTCCCTGCCACGAATGAGTTCGCCGAGCGTATCCTCCGTGCGCGGCCACAGCGGACATTGGCGGATTTTGTTGCCTTTGCCGTGAAGAGTGACAAGCGCATGGTTGTCGCGGTGCCGACTGATCTGAAGGTCGCCGACTTGTAATCTCGTAGCCTCCGAGACCCGCGCTCCTGTGTTGTAGAGGAAGAGCAACAAGGCATGCTCAGCCCGGCCGCGTAACGTCTGGCGGTCGGGAACCGCTAACAGCGCTTCCATTTCGTCCCTGCTCATCCACGAGATCGGCTGCGGTGCGGCCTTCTTTGTCGTGATGGCACGGATCTGCGCACACCAGGCAAGATGAGCTGGGTCACGGCTGGCGACAAAGCGCGCGAAGGATCGGATCGCCGTCAGGCGTTGGTTGCGGGTCTGTACCGAGCAGCTGCGGTTCTCTTCAAGATGAGCAAGGAACTGCAGTAGGAGTGCCGGAGTAATATCCTCGACATTTAGACGATCCGCTGGTTTGCGGACCTTGGTACTGATAAATGGCAGCAGCAGCGTGAAGCTGTCGCGGTAGCTCATTTGCGTGTTGCGGGCGAGACGGCGCTCAGTAACGATGTAGTCTGCCAGAAAGCGCCGAAGCCAGGGGCCGAGCGTACGGAGATCACGCATGGTGGCCTCCGTTGACGTAGCGGTCGAAGCAGGCCGATGCTTCGTGTAACAGTTCCGGTGTCATCGACAGGTAGACGCTTGTGCCGTCCAGGTCGGCGTGGCCGAGATATGTCGAGAGCGCCGGTAGAAGCCGTTGCACATCTGCTCCGTCGCGATACCAGGACGTCAGCCGATGGACGGCTGCGGTGTGCCTCAGAGCGTGGAGACACGGGGTGCGTCGGCCGTCATCCCTACGGGCGATTCCGACATGCTCGAGTAGCCGTTTGAATGCATGGTCGACATTGTGCTTCCTTACCTGTGTTCCGTCGCGGTTTGCAAGAAATGCAGACGCCATTCCTTCAGGCAGGGGGCGATCCGAACGGCGTCCGGCTGTAGCGCGACGATTATGGAGACCGGTCGGCGGCGATTATGATGGCCGGTGGAAGGCAGCGCCGAGTGGTGTGATTTGGGTATCACCGGGTCGGTTGTCTGGCAACTGGCCAGCGACAATTATCGGAGTTGTAATTGTCGCTGGGGCAGCGTGACGGGCGGGAGGTGCCCGCAGATCTGCGGCGAGCAAATTCGTCAGCGGCAATTACGATGACCGGTTGGGCGGGTCGTCTGGTTCGTCGTTGACGTTTTGCATGCCGGCGCCGCGGGCGACGGCGGCTCGCTTACGATAGCTCTCACCGTTCATCTCGATGATGGTGGAGTGGTGCACGAGGCGGTCTATGGCCGCGACCGTCATGGCGGGACCTGGGAAGACGTCCGACCAGCCGGAGAAAGGCTCGTTGGCGGTGATGGCGATGGAGTGTCGTTCGTATCGGTGAGCGATGAGCTCGAACAGGGCACTGGTCTCCACCTGGTCCTTTCGGACGTAAGAGAGCTCGTCGAGGACTATGAGATCGTACTTGTCGAGTTTGTCGAGCATCGAGGGGAGACTGAGCTCGCGGCGAGCGGCCTGAAGCTTCTGCACCATATCGGTGGTTGTGGAAAACAGGACGCGGCGACCGGCATCGATAAGGGCGTGGCCGATGGCGGCAATCACGTGCGTCTTGCCGGTGCCGCTCTGGCCAAAAATGAGGATGTTGCCGCCGCTTTCGATCCAGCCTTCGCCCGTGGCCAGGGAAAGCAAATGGGGCTTTCGGATTCCGGAAGGAAAGTCGAAATCGAAAGTGGCGAAGGTCTTGCCGGCAGGCAAGCCGGACTGTTCGCGATGGCGCTGGATGCGTCGAGAGGCGCGCTCGGCCATCTCGATCTCGAGCAGGCAGGCAAGAAGGTTGGCCGCGGGCCAACCATCGCGATCGGCGGTGTCGGTGAGATGCTTCCAGTTGCGGCTGATGCTGGGCAGGCGCAGTGCCGACAGCAGGGTGGGCAGCACGGCAGCGGCCTGATCCTTGGTCCTGCTCATCACAGCACCTGTGCGTTGGCGAGCAAATGGTTGTAACCGGCGAAATCGGGCGGCGGGATGGTGACGTCGACACGGCTTCTGACCGTGGGCAGGAACTCGCTCTTCAGCTTGGCGACATTGGGGAGTTTGCCTCTATCGAGCGCGGCCTCGATACGCAGGGCCAGGGCATCGACGCAGTTGCCGTTGGCGGCGATATCGAGGAGAGCGACCATGTCGCGGCAGGCCTGCCGGGCATCGAGAGCTGCATCGAGCGCCTGCCATGCCCGGGTATAGGCATGGCTGGGGAACAAGGCATTGCGGTAGACCAGATAGCGCAGGGCCTGGGGCTTGCGCTTCAGGTTGCCGATGAAGTGCCGGAAATCGATATTGTGTCCTCGTTCCGCATGTTTGACGCGGACCCGGTCGGCGGTCATCACCTGGTCCGGCCCGAGGAAGAACTCGACCCGGTCGTCATAGAGATGGGCATGGAGGCGGTAGCCGATGAGGCGCGAGGGGACCGAATAGGTGATACGGTCGACGCTGATGGTGCTGTTGCGGGTGACGTCTGCGCTGACCAGGGTAAAATCCGTGGTTCGCTTCGGCGGCAGCGTCTTGAGGACGCGGCGCTCGTCATCCACGAGCCTGGCGCGGCGTCGGTTCTGCTTGGCCACCTCCTGATCGACGAAGCGGCGGTAGTCCTCGATGCTGGCGAAATCGCGGCTGCCGCGGCGGCGCAGGGCCTGATCGAGCCGTCGCTTCAGGTGGCCATTGGGAGCTTCGATTGAACCGTTCTCATGGGCGACACCTTTGTTGTTGCGCGTCGGCGTCATGCCATAATGCCGGCACAGCGCTTCATAGTTGCGGGTGAAATCGCGCTGGGCGTCGGCGTCGAGGTTCTTGTAGGCGGCCGATAAGGAGTCGCTGCGCAGCTCGGCGGGTGCGCCTCCCAGCTTCCACAGCGCATCCTGCAGGTGCTCGGACAGAGCGGTGAAGCTCTCTCCACCCAGCACGACCGCTGAATCCTCCCAGCCGCTGCTGGCGAGGCGAAAATGAAAGAGCCGATGGTCGAAGCGCTGGCCGGCGATGGTGACGTGCAAATCGTCAGCGACGGTGAAATCCAGGAGGCCTTGGCGGCCGATCTCGTGATGCTGTGGGAAGAAGATCTCCTTCTCGCCCCCATTCAGGGCCCGCCACCGGGCAATCCGGCGCTCGAGGGTCCGCCTGACGCCATCGGGGACGGCGGCCTCCCCGAACTCGTCCTGCAAAGTCTCGAAAATGGTGACGGAGAGGATACCTGGGATCTTCAGCAGCTCCTCCACGCGTGGCCATATCGGTTCGAGGGGGTCAGGCCGGGTGCGCCAGTGCCGCTCGCGTTTCTTCTGGGATGGCAGCTGCGGATTCTTGTCGATCCGGCGTGCACTACGTTCGCTGATACCGGCCTTGGCGGCCGCAACGGCCTGGGTGTGGTGACGACGCTGAGACATGTAACGATGTACCTGTTGATCGGTGATGTGGAGGCCAGGCATCGGTACCTATCGCTGCTATATTCGATAGGTGTTCCGATACCACCACTCCACGCGCCCCGATCAGATCCCCTCGCAGGGGCTTCTGTCGCGCCCGCCCATCAGACCCGCTCTCCGGTCGGGGCTCCGCCCCTCGCTACGACCGGGCCCGACGGGCGATCCCACCGGCCATCATAGTCGTCGGTGAACCGGCCACCGTAGTTGTCGCCGCGCAGTCCGGCATAACTTCGAAGGGCGCTGGCAAGTTGAGGCGCAACGGGAACGAGACGGCTCTTGTAGAATTTGGTGTCCCTAACTGTCAGGATGGCGTCTGCAAGGTCGACATCCTTCATGGTCAGATGGAGTGCTTCGCTGGTTCGCAGCCCCGCGCCATACAGGATCAAGAGCAACATATGGAAGGTCTCGGCGTCGAACCGGATGGCGCGCTTGCGGCTGATCCTAACGCCCCCAAACAAGCGCTGCAGTTCCTCACGGGAGTAAATGTAAGATGGAGCTGATCGCGGCGCCCGCGGCTCTTCGTCCGCCGCCGGCAGCGGCGACGCGACTGCATAGCCGCGACTGATCGCATAACGGTAAAATCCGGCGAGAGCGGCATACTTGTTCGCACGGAAACGCGTGAGCGGACCGGTTCCGGCGAGAAAGCGGCGTACTTCGCTCTCTGTAACCGCATCGCAGCACGCGTTGTCAGGGCAGCTATCGCAAAATTGGTACAATGTCCTTGCGCTGGTGATAAATCGGGCGCCATGGGCTCGCCGCCATGCGACATAGTGGTCGACCGCGTCACGAAGAATCATAGCAGCCCCTCCAGATTGATCTCTGCAACCTCGCGAAGAGTATTGAGATTGACCTTGGCGTAGATCGCGGTAGCCGCCGTGCTTCGATGGCCGAGGTAGTCGCCGACCGCTTTCATCGATAAACCTTGGTCCAGGAGATGCTGGGCAGCGGCATGACGTAACGCATGCGGGCCGCGGCGCTTGCCTTTGATTCCGAGGTCATTGAGGCGAGTAAAAACGATCCCCTTAATTACTCCCCGGCTAAGCGGCCTAATCGGGGCTTTCATCGTCAGGAACAGTGTCCGTTCAGGGTGCGCTGGACGAACCTCACGCAAGTAACGCAGGATCGCTTGCCCCACATCTGGTGACAGCGGATAGAGATGGGTACGTCCGGGCTTGGGGCAGCGTACCCGTAACACCTCCTGTTGCCAGTCTAAATCTCCTAGCTGAAGGCCGCTGACTTCTCCGGCACGCAGACCGTAGGTGATCAGCAGCATCAGGATGGCGCGGGCGCGTATGTCGTGGGGATGGTGTCCTTCCGCGGTAGCAAGTAGACGGGTGACCTCATCCCGGTTCAATCCCTTCGGAATCGCCTCGCCTGGATAGCGTCGCGGCGGCATGATACCGTCGGCCAATCCTGGTCTGCACCAGCCCTGCTGCTCGGCGAACCGTACGAACCAACGAAGTCGTTGCGCATAGAGATAGGTCGTTGAACGACTAACGCCACGCGCATGACAATGCGCGATAAACTGATCGAAAAAAGAGATTCCTGCCGATGATAGATCGACACCTCTTTCATCCAGCCAGACGAAAAAGCTGTCGACCGCTCGACAACAATCATCGATGGTCGTATCCGCCCATCCGCGTTCGGAAGCCATGCGTGTGGCAAAGACGGCGACCTCGCGCGTACGGGAGTGGCATCTGGCTCCCGACTCCTTAAGCCAGCCCATAAAGCGCATCCATCGCTCAGCGTGGCCGAAGAAACGCCGACGTGCGCGAGGTCGTGACTTGCGTTCCGTGGGTGAAGACCATCGCCGAAATGCGTTCTCAATCTTGGGCAAGTTCGAACTATCGTTGTCGTGCAAGTCGAGAATGTGCACCAAGTCCAACTGGTGAAAGGCGATCTTCCGCAATGTCTCAATCTTGATGCCGAGACACTCGCAATGCGAAAGATACAGAAGCCGCTCTTCGAGCAATGGAGCGGAACGATAGCGCGCAATCGTGCACGGTTGTCCAAAAAGAATCTCAAACATGATCCGGGTCTCCTTGTTGTTGGAGCCCTGATCATGGCACCGGCGCATCAGGAATTTATGTTGCGGAGATTACCCAAGATCGCCTGAAACCTGGGACGAAATGGAGCCTCCGCAGCATAATCCTATGCGCAACATCTTACCGTCAGACCCAGATGATGGCCGCCAAGGGCGTCGATATCGAGCGATCCACGCTGGCGCGCAGCGCCGGCTACGCCGCCGCCTTGCTCGACCCGATCTACAACCGCATCCGTGAGATCGGCCGTACCCGCACCAAGCTACACACCGACGACACGCGGCTTCCGATCCTGGCGCCCGGCACCGGCAAGACGCACAAGGGCGCGCTCTGGGTTTACGTCGCCGACGACCGCAATTCGGGTTCGCAGGAGCCGCCGATCGCCTGGTATCGTGCCACCATGGGCCGCGCCGGCGAGAGCGTGATGACCGAACTCGCCGGATTTGCCGGCACGCTGCAGGCCGACGGATTCAGTGGCTACAACCAGATCTACAGGGGCGGCGCCATTCGAGAAGCCGCCTGCCTGGCTCATCTGCGTCGCAAGATATTCGACGTTCACGACAGCCAGCCGACCGAGCTCAGCACGACGGCCATGGCCGGTATCCAGGCGATCTACCGGATCGAGGAAGAGATACGGGGGCTCCCGCCGGCCGAGCGATTGGCCGCACGACGAAGACGAACCCGACCCCTGGTTCGGGCGCTGCGACGACAACTCATGCGCCAGGCCAACGGTTTGTCGCGCCATGCCGATATCGCCAAGGCCTTCGCCTATGGCACCAAGCGATGGCGCGCGTTCAACCGCTTCCTTTACGATGGCCAGCTCGAGCCGGACAACCTGATTGCGGAGCGCGCGATTCGTGGTTTTACGGTCGGCCGGCGCAATTGGCTTTTCTCGGGCAGCTTCGCCGCGGCCGAGCGGTCCGCTGTCGTGCTCAGCATCATCGAGACCTGCAAGCTCTGCGGCGTCGATGCCGAAGCCTACATGGCCGATGTCATCGAGCGCATCCAGAACGACTGGCCAGCCTCGCGCTGGGATGAGCTGATGCCTTGGAACTGGGTGCGCCGCCAAGAGATGACGCTCCCCCTGGCGGCATGAGCGCGCTCGATGACATGGCGCTGTCGGACGAGGCCCTCGAGGCCTGGATGGCCGCCAAGACCAACCCCCGCCCGCTGGTGCGAACCATGTCGGCGCTGGATGGCTTCGTAACGGCATCGGTCACCGGGCCGCGGTTCGCGGACCCGCAAGACTGGATGTGCCCGCTCATGGGATTGCCGCGCGACATCCTGGCCAAAGGCTCTGCAACCGATCACGCCGTGTTTGCCAGCCTCGCCAGGATCCACAACCGGATCAACGAGACGCTGTTCGACAGACCGCAGGATTATGCGCCCCGCTTCACCACCAAGCCCGGCGGCGGCATCGACCCGCGACCGTGGTGCCAAGGATTCTACGCGGCCATGAATCTCAACATCAAACGCTGGAAACGGCTCCTCGACCTCAAGAACCCCAACCACGGCCTGCTGCTGCCGATCCTGATCTACTGCGTCGACAAAAAAGGGCGGCCCGTCCTCGGCAAGCCCAGGCCGGGGCCCGAGACCGCGCGCTTCATCGAGCACGAGGCTTACAAAGACATCGCCCTGGTCGTCCCCGCTCTTCGCGAACTCCACTACGTCACCCACTACGACCCCGAGTGATCGCCGCCGGCGCACCAACCAACGAGCGACCTAATCAACCATCAAGACGATTCAGGAAAGGCGCCTTGGTGCAACGCTTACGAGCCGGTAGCTGTCGCCGCGGATGGGATCGAGCTACCGCTTGCGCCAGCACGCGGATCTTGTTCCCGAGCATGTTCGCTCCAAAGCACACATCAACCCGCCTCCGCCGCCGAAAAAACGCGGCCGGCCGCCAGGAGTGAAATCCGACGATCAAGATGCCGGCTGATCACCGGGCCCCTTCGCCTGTCAGGTAGGGAAAATTGCATGCCCACATTCGCGGAGACTTCGGTGCCCATTGACACGGGCCCGACGGGCGATCCCACCGGCCATCATAGTCGCCGATGAACCGGCCACCATAGTTGTCGCCGCGCAGGTGGGATCGCCGATCAGATCGAACCAGCGGGCCACCGGGAGTTGGCTGGTCACCAGCGTTGAGCGACGCCCGTACCGGTCTTCGAGGATTTCGAGATGCGTGTTTCAGTAAGTCCCGGACACCGATTTCGGTAAGTCGCGGACAGCCTATACGAGCCAGGATTCCTTCATCCCACTAATTACAATCTCACCATCTGAGATGTTGAGGCTGGCATCTTTAATGATCTCAAGGGCCCCGAACAGCGAGATATATTCGACACGCATACTGTGGCCACGCCTCTCGTAAAGAGAGTGTATCTGCTACGACCATATCCACACCCCAGAAATTACACCACCTAGACTAGGCGGGACTCGAATTCGTTTCGAGAAAACTTCGATTTCCGAATACGGCCTTTACACGCTGATCCAGGCACCGTTCCTTTTAGAAGAAGTCACACAGGCCTGAACGAACACGACGCCCTTCACGCCGTCATCCACGGTCGGATATATGACGGCCTTGTCGACCGCAACGCCCTGCTTGGCGGCGTGGATGGCGTGAGCGGCCTCCGTGTAGATC
>NZ_RZSG01001069.1:0-1614 GCF_003997725.1 Mesorhizobium sp. M4A.F.Ca.ET.050.02.1.1 | reverse complement strand
TCCTCCGACAGCCAGCCATAGTCCGGCCGCGCCTTGAGCAAGGTCTCGCGCAGATAGGCATCTGCCGCATGGTCGGCCTCGCTGACCGGCGAGGTGCCGCCCTTCATCCAGACTTGCGGGCTGTTGCCGAAATAGCGCATGGCGATCGCGCCTGCCTCGCGGGCGGCGTCACGCAGCAGGGCGAGGTCCCCGCGCGCTCCGGCCAGGATGAGCGGGTCACGCGCCGGCAAGGGTCATGCCTTCGATGAGCAGCGTCGGCGCGGCGGTGCCGAAATTGCGGTCGAGGTCGCTTGCCGGCACCATGTTGAGGAACATGGTCTTCAGATTCGAGGCAATCGTCACCTCGGCGACCGGATAGGCAAGCTCGCCATTCTCGATCCAGAAACCGGAGGCGCCACGGCTGTATTCGCCGGTGACCATGTCGACGCCCTGGCCAAACACTTCAGTGACATAGAAGCCGCTCTTCAACGACTTGATGAGATCCTCCGGCGCCCGTTCGCCCGGCTCGATGGCAAGATTGGTCGAGGATGGCGAGACCGAGGAGCCGCTGCGCGCGCCCCGTCCGTTGGTGACCAGGCCGAGCTCGCGGGCCGCCGAGGTCGACAGGAACCAGTGGTTCAGCACGCCCTTGTCGACCATCAGCAGCTTCTGCCCCTCGACGCCTTCGCCGTCGAAGGGACGCGAGGCTTGGCCGCGTCGCCTGAGCGGCTCGTCGGTGATAGTAACTGCAGCCGATGCCACCTGCTTTCCCATCATGTCGCGCAGGAAGCTGGTCTTGCGCGCCACTGCCGCACCGTTGATGGCGCCGGCGAGATGGCCGGCGATGCCGCGCGCGACGCGCGGATCGAACACCACGTCGACCGGCCCGGTCGCCGCCTTGCGCGCGCCGAGGCGGCGCACCGCGCGCTCGCCCGCCTTGCGGCCGATTTCTTCGGGCGCGTCGAGATCGGCGAAATGCTGGCGGGAAGAAAACTCATAGTCGCGCTCCATGCCGGTGCCCGCACCGGCGATGACGCTGGTCGAGCGCGAGAAGCGCGAGGCGACGTACTGGCCAACGAAACCATGCGAGGTGGCGAGCACCAGCCCGCCGAGGCCGGCGCTGGCGCTGCTGCCGGCCGAATTTGTGACGCCGTTCACCGCAAGCGCTGCGGCTTCGGCAGCAAGTGCTGCCTCCTTCAACGCGTCGGCCGGGACCTCGGTGGCGTCGAACAGGTCGAGGTCGCGTGGCTTGCCGGCCAAAAGCGCGGGATCGGCAAGGCCCTGATAGGGATCCTCGGGCGACACCTTGGCCATGGCGACGGCGCGTTCTGCCAGCGCCTTGGGGTTCGAGGCTGCGGTCGCGGAGACGCTCGCCACCCGCTGACCGACGAACACGCGCAGCGCGACATCCTCGCTCTCCGACGATTCGGTGCCCTCGACCTTGCCCAGCCGCACCGAAACGCCGGCCGAACGGCCGCGCACGGCGACTGCGTCGGCGGCATCGGCGCCGGCGCGCTTCGCAGCCTCGACGAGCGCCGCGACGCGGTCGGTCAGTTTCGCTGCGTCGAGCTGGTCGGTCATGCACTTGATCCTGTCTCTTCGGCCCGATTGGGCGGCTGCCGCACCATCTATTGT
>NZ_RZSG01001068.1:0-1614 GCF_003997725.1 Mesorhizobium sp. M4A.F.Ca.ET.050.02.1.1 | reverse complement strand
CCCCTCGACACAGGAGGATTTCGCCTTCTTCCAGGCGCAGCGGCAGACCCCTCCGAAGCCCCCGGCTTCCGCACCCGATCAGCAACCCGCCCCACCCGCGCCGGCTGCAACCGACGACCAGCAAGGCGACCTGGACAACGAACTCCAGCAGGCGCCCGACGAGAGCGAAACGCCTGACGGTCCGGCGCCCAAGGCAGATGCCGACGATCCGGAGGCTGGCTGGGGTGAGACCGTCGATCAGGGCGAAGCCGCCCTTCCCGCCTTCAAGAAGACCGAGATCGAGAACAATACGACCGTCGCGACCGTCGCCAGCGAGTACCAGCGCTTCGAGGCGACCGAAGACACGTTCGTGAAAATCCTCAATGACCGCAGCCTGGACAGCGTCGTGCTTGACGCGCATTTCTCGGCCGACGATGCGAAACTCGCCGGCGAGGCGCTGAAGGCACTGTTCAAACGGGAAAGCCTGGAACCGGGCCATGTCGTGGCCATGCGTGGCTTCAGGCCGACGCGCGAAGCGACGACAGCGTCGCTCATGCAGGTTTCGATCTACGCCAGGAACGTCTATGTCGGGACACTGACGCGCAACGCCGAGGGAGCGTTCGTGTCGGGCGTCGACCCATGGGTCCGCGAGGATCTATTCAACTATTCAGGCGCATCCGACGAGGGCGGGCCCAAGCGCCAGTATCGTCTGCTCGACGCGATCTATTCGACGGCCGCACGCAACAAGGTTCCGACCAGCGTAATCGGCGAGGCGATCATGTATCTGTCGCGGGGGCAGGATCTCGACGCCTTCGCCAGTGAAGACCAGCGCCTGGTGCTGATCTATTCGCAAACGCCTCGCGGCCAAAGCGAGATCTCCGGACGGGTCCTCTATGTCGGCGTCCAGGGCACCGAGAAAAGCCTCGACTGTTTCGTTTTCCAGCAAAGCGACGGCCAGTTTGCGTGCGTCACCGGCAATGACGAGGTTCGTTCGCTGGCCGTGACCAACGGCATGGTCACCCCGGTGAGCGGGGTCATGACCTCGACCTTCGGCCCGCGCAAGCACCCGATCCTCGGCACGGTTCGGATCCATAAGGGCGTCGACTGGGCTGCTCCGATCGGTACACCAATCATGGCCGCCTTCGATGGCGAGATCACTTTTCAGGGCGATGGCGGCAGCTATGGCAATCTGGTGAAGATTTCACATCCCAACGGGCGCGAGACGCGCTACGCGCATATGCAGAAATTCGCGCTCGCGAGCGGCGTCGGCACCAAGGTGAAGGCCGGCGACGTCATTGGCTATATCGGCACCACCGGGCTTTCGACCGGCCCGCATCTGCATTTCGAGCTCTACCAGGCCGGCGTGGCGATCGATCCGCTGGGAACGGTCACCACGGTTGCCAGCTACGTTTCAGGCGGTTCTGGCGGGTCCGGCGATGCTGCCGTCGAGACGCTGACCGACCGCATCGTCCATGTCGAAAGCGGCGGCAGCGCGCGGGCCAAGAACCCGCTTTCCTCCGCGACCGGCGCCGGCCAGTTCATCACCAAGACCTGGATCCGGATGATGAACACCTACAGGCCAGATCTCGCCCGCTCGCTGTCGACCGCCGACCTGCTCGCGCTTCGCTACGACGC
>NZ_RZSG01001067.1:0-1621 GCF_003997725.1 Mesorhizobium sp. M4A.F.Ca.ET.050.02.1.1 | reverse complement strand
GTCCCATTCCTGGAGGTCCGGGTTCTTCACAGCACTTTCCCCGAAGCCGGCAAGTTGGCAGGTGTCGAAGGCACGCTGCGAAGGGCTCGACCACACCGCCTGGAAGGACAGGCCCTTGAGGCGATCGGTGAGGCCGCGGGCGGTCTCCTCACCCTTCGCCGTCAGCGGAATGTCGGTGCGACCGGTGTGCTTGCCCGAGGCGCTCCATTCGGTTTCGCCATGGCGGATCAGGTAGATCTCGGGAAATTTGCTGCTCATTGCCGGCCCCTCGGCGCTGGTGACAAGGCCGGACGACCAGCCCGCGCCAGCCTATGCGGCGACCGGCAAAAAGAACAGGCCGCGACCGGTTTTACCGGCCGCGGCCTCTCCATGCTTGGGAGGCGCCTGACGGGGTCAGGCTGGCTGGAGACCGCCCGACAGCGCCAAGTCGGCTTCTTCCGGCAACTGGCCAGCCATGGCGGCGGCGAATTGCGTCTGGTCGAGCTCGCCTTCCCAGCGCGCCACGACGATGGTGGCCACGGCGTTGCCGACGAAGTTGGTCAGCGCCCGGCATTCCGACATGAAGCGGTCGACACCGAGGATCAGCGCCATGCCGGCGACCGGCACCGAAGGCACGACCGAGAGCGTGGCGGCCAGCGTGATGAAGCCGGCGCCGGTGATGCCGGCGGCACCCTTGGAGCTCAGCATGGCCACCAGCAGCAGCAGGATCTGGTCGCCGAAGGTGAGCGGTGTGTCGGTGGCCTGAGCGATGAACAGCGCGGCCAGCGTCATGTAGATGTTGGTGCCGTCGAGGTTGAAGGAATAGCCGGTCGGGATGACCAGGCCGACCACCGACCGGTTGCAGCCAGCGCGCTCCATCTTGGCCATCAGGCCAGGCAGGGCGGCTTCCGAGGACGAGGTGCCGAGCACCAGCAGCAGCTCTTCCTTGATGTAGCGGATCAGCGCCAGGATCGAGAAGCCGTTGTACCATGCCACCGCGCCGAGCACGACCAGCACGAAGAGCAGCGACGTCAGGTAGAAGGTGCCGATCAGGAAGGCGAGGTTGGCGATCGCGCCGATGCCGTATTTGCCGACGGTGAAAGCCATGGCGCCGAAGGCGCCGATGGGGGCGGCCTTCATCAGGATGGCGACGAGGCGGAAGATCGGCGCGGTGAGCGCCTGCA
Source organism: Mesorhizobium sp. M4A.F.Ca.ET.050.02.1.1 (assembly GCF_003997725.1). Taxonomy (NCBI): domain Bacteria; kingdom Pseudomonadati; phylum Pseudomonadota; class Alphaproteobacteria; order Hyphomicrobiales; family Phyllobacteriaceae; genus Mesorhizobium; species Mesorhizobium sp. M4A.F.Ca.ET.050.02.1.1. The sequence goes on along the minus strand of NZ_RZSG01001067.1, from coordinate 458 downwards.
GGAAGTCGACCACCGGACGACCGCGATCGCCGACCAGGGCCAGCGCGACGCCGAACAACACCGAGAAGAACAACACCTGCAGGATATCGCCCTGCGCGAAGGCGCCAGTGATGGTGTCGGGAATGATGTTCATCAGGAAGCCGACGATGGTCGTGTCATGCGCCTTCTCGGTGAAGGTCGACACCTTGCTGGCGTCGAGCGTCGCCGGATTGATGTGCATGCCGGCGCCGGGCTGGACGACATTGGAGACGACGAGGCCGACGACCAGCGCCAGCGTCGAGAAGAACAGGAAGTAGATCATCGCCTTGCCGGCGACCCGGCCGACCTTGTGCAGGTCGGAGACGCCGGCAATGCCGGTCGCCACGGTCAGGAAGATCACCGGCGCGATCACCATCTTGACCAGCTTGATGAAGGCGTCGCCGAGCGGCTTCAGCGACGCGCCGATGTCGGGATAGAAA
>NZ_RZSG01001066.1:0-1622 GCF_003997725.1 Mesorhizobium sp. M4A.F.Ca.ET.050.02.1.1 | reverse complement strand
GAAGAATACCGGGCGAAATGGGGACTATCGGCAGACTATCCGATGGTTGCCCCGAACTATGCCGCCGCGCGCTCAGCTTTGGCGAAGACCATGGGCCTCGGCAGAAAACCCAATGAGGCCCAACAGGCCGCACCGGCAAAGAGGAGCCGCAACAAGGCGGCCTCCTGACATCGTTCGCTCGTTCTTCGGCCATGTGCATTTTGAAAGGCGGAGATCCCGCCTTTCGCCAATCGTTCTGGCCTGAATGGTGCCAAGGACGATTAGCGTACTTTGCTGAGATTGCCGGCCGAGGACTTGCCGGTGCGGCGGTCCTGCTCGATTTCGTAACTGATCTTCTGACCATCGGCGAGCGATGACAGACCTGCACGCTCGACAGCAGAAATGTGGACGAAAACGTCCGGGCCGCCCGCATCGGGCTGGATGAAGCCGAAGCCCTTGGAGCTGTTGAACCACTTCCGGTTCCGATCGCCATCTATGGTGTTTCCTCTTTAGCATTGCAGTGTCGCCTGGCCCTAAGCCAAACCGTCTCGGATGATAAGCGCGGATAGACGCAGCTAATGAGGTCGCTCCGGCGAATTGAGTGGCGCCTGCGCGCTGATCGCGCCAACCGGGCGTTCGTTAATTCCCGTAGGACGATCGATTGGCGCTTTGGCTATGGGACAGGTATCTCCAGCAGAACGGTTTCATATTGGCTTTGAAGCAGCCTTCGAAAATTACTTCGGCTCGGCACCTACAATGCCCTCATCCTGCCAATCTCCATATGCAAGTGCACCAAAGGAGAGATCTCCAATTTAACTTCTACACGAAAAGAGAGGCTCGGCCCAATGAGCAGGGTGGCGCGCGCGGACGCGGCTTCGGTTTCGTCGGCGACGTTCGCTCCGCTGGAGAATCCCACCTTTCGTGTTATCTGGCTTGCCGCACAGGTGTCGAGCCTGGGCTGGCTGTTCCAGACCGTTGCGGTCAGCTGGCTGATGGCAACCATTTCGACCTCGGACGTGATGGTCGCTCTGGTGCAGACCTTCACGACGCTGCCCGTATTCATTCTGTCGATCTTCGCCGGGCCATCGCCGACAATTTCAGCCGCCGCCATGTCATGGCGATCGGCTGGTGCGTGATAGCCTTGTCATCGATCATGCTGACTGCTCTTGTAGCGATGGGATATTACAATCTCTGGATGATCCTCGCCCTGAGCTGTCTGGCCGGTTGCGGCGCTGCCTTTAGTCGAGTCCGCCGCCTGCTCGGCCATTAATTTCACATAATTTCACATTTTTTAACACAGACGAAAGTCGGCCCAGAGCTGACGGCCGAAACGCGCTTAGGCAGCGGGATGCGCCCGTAATGGAGGCCAGGCTTCCGTCTCGATTCCAAATCTTTTGCTCTTCGGCTGTCCGCTCATCCGTCTTGACCAGGACGAACCTACAGCCTATCTCACCGCCACGTTGGCACTCTCCACTGGCGAGTGCTAACCGGGCTCCGGCAACGGAGAACCTTTCAACCTCCGCACCAGGGATATCCAAAATGGCAAAGTCGAATTTCCGGCCGCTGCATGACCGCGTGGTCGTTCGTCGGCTCGAATCCGAATCCAAGACCGCGGGCGGGATCATCATCCCCGATACGGCTAA
>NZ_RZSG01001065.1:0-1633 GCF_003997725.1 Mesorhizobium sp. M4A.F.Ca.ET.050.02.1.1 | reverse complement strand
ATCTTCGAGAACGTCCGCGCCAACTCGGTCGTGCAGGGCGGCTCCAGCATCACCCAACAGCTGGCCAAGAACCTGTTCCTGACCAATGAGCGCACCTTCGAGCGCAAGATCAAGGAAGCTTTTCTCTCGTTGTGGCTGGAAGCCAACCTATCGAAGAAGGAGATCCTGCAGCTTTATCTCGACCGCGCCTATATGGGCGGCGGCACATTCGGCATCGAGGCGGCGGCGGATTTCTATTTCGGCAAAAGCGTCAAGGACCTGAACCTCGCCGAGGCGGCAATGCTGGCCGGCCTGTTCAAGGCGCCGACCAAATACGCCCCGCACATCAACCTGCCGGCCGCCCGCGCGCGCGCCAATGTGGTGCTGTCCAACCTCGTCGATTCCGGCTTCATGACCGAAGGCCAGGTGCTGCAGGCGAGGCTGCATCCGGCCGACGTCGTCGACCGCGGCGAGCAGAAGAGCCCGGACTACTTCCTCGACTGGGCCTTCGACGAGGTCAAGAAGATCGCCAAGCCCGGCCAGCACTCACTGGTCGCCCACACCACTTTCGATGCCAACATCCAGAAGGCGGCTGAGGAGTCCGTCGAATTCCACCTGCGCCAGTTCGGCAAGGAATACAACGTCACCGAAGGCGCGGTGGTGGTGATCGAGACCAACGGAGCGGTGCGCGCCATCGTCGGCGGCCGCGACTACGGCGCCAGCCAGTTCAACCGCGCCACCAGGGCGCTGCGCCAGACCGGCTCCTCGTTCAAGCCCTACGTCTACGCCACAGCCATGGAGCACGGCTTCACGCCTGACTCGGTGGTTTCCGGCGGCCCCGTTAGCTGGGGCAACTGGTCGCCGCACAACTACAGCGGCGGATCGGCCGGCAATGTCACCCTGATCACGGCCATCGCCAAGTCGATCAACACTGTGCCGGTGCGGCTCGCCAAGGACCATCTCGGCATCGGTCCGATCAAGGCGATGGCCGAGGCGATGGGCGTCGAGTCGCCGCTGGAAGGGCACAAGACCATGGTGCTCGGCACCTCGCTCATGACGGTGATGGACCAGGCGACGGGCTACAGCGTGTTCGCGCAGAACGGCTTCGTCGGCTCGCGGCACGGAATCACCCAGCTCGTCACCCGCACCGGCGATGTGGTCTACGACTGGGCCAAGGACGCGTCGCCGCCGCGTCGGGTGCTGTCGGAGCAGGCGCTGAAATACATGAACACCATGCTGGCGGCGGTGCCGGTGATAGGGACGGCGCGGCGCGCCCAGCTTCCCAACATCGTCGTCGCCGGCAAGACGGGCACGACGCAATCCTACCGCGACGCCTGGTTCGTCGGCTTCACCGGCAATTACACGGCCGCCGTCTGGCTGGGCAATGACGACTTCACGCCCACCAACAAGATGACCGGCGGTTCGCTGCCGGCGATGGTCTGGCAGCGGCTGATGGTCTACGCGCACCAGAATATCGACCTGAAGCCGATCCCCGGCCTCGATCACCCGTTCGTCGATCCGGAAGTCGCGGCCAAGGCCGAGGAGGCCGCCCAGAAGAATGCCGAGGAGGCCGCAGCGCAGGCCCAGGCCGAGCGGCCGCCGGTGCTCTCCGGCCAGACCACACAGACGCTGCGCGAGATGACCAAGGCGTTCC
>NZ_RZSG01001064.1:0-1639 GCF_003997725.1 Mesorhizobium sp. M4A.F.Ca.ET.050.02.1.1 | reverse complement strand
GAATCTGCGGGTTTGACGGGCGCGGGCCCAAGAAATCGCCTGGCCCAGCCGATCACGGCGCGTCAAGCGGACGTAACGCGGATTCGGAAGGCTCGCGGGCAGGTTCAATTTCTTGGCAACTTGAGCAAATTGGCTTGCGAAAAGCTTGATCGCGTAGATTCCTGAAGAGGATCGCCCGTCCGTCACCGCACGCAGAAGCTGCGCGCGGGGGGCGCGAGGATAATCCGGCAGCTCCAGCAAACGGCGACCGCCAAACCACTCAAGTGGACGCCCCAGTTCGGCGGAGGCCATCAACCCAGCGAGATGATTGCTACCGCTGCGCGGTGAGGTGCAGACAAGAATTCCCGCCTTTATCCCGGACAGAATGTCGGGCGGGATTTCAACCGTGGCCGCACGCCGACGAAAGAGACGCATCGCAATCATCGCTTCAGCAGAAACACTGCCTGCTGGCCGAAGAAATTCCAGAACCACCACGGCATGGAGAGGCCGATCCTCTGACCATTGCCGTCGAGGGCGGTTGCCTTTTCCACCGTGGCGCCAAGCTCCTCGCACAGATTGACGAAGTCACGGATGGTGCAGAAATGGATGTTGGGCGTGTCGTACCAGGAATAGGGCAGATCCTTGGTCACCGGCATCCGCCCCTTGACGAACAGCGACAGGCGCACCCGCCAGTGGCCGAAATTGGGGAAAGAGACGATGGCGCGGTTGCCGATTCTGAGCAACTCGTCGAGCACCAGCTTCGGATTGCGGGTCGCCTGCAGGGTCTGCGACAGGACGACGAAATCGAAGCCCTTGTCGGGATAGAATTCGAGATCCTTGTCGGCGTCGCCCTGGATGACCGAGAGGCCGCGCGCCACGCATTCGTTAACGCCGCGCTGCGACAGTTCCAGCCCACGGCCGTCGACCTGCTTGGTTTCCTGTAGTAATTCGAGCAGCAGCCCATCGCCGGAGCCGACATCGAGCACCCGTGACTGCGGCGGGATGAGATCGGCGACGACTTCAAGGTCGACGCGCTGGGCGCGGTTGACGCTCACAGGCTGGCCTCCCTTTTGGCGCATGATCCTGACTCGGAAAGTCTGCAACTTTCCGGGGTCATGCGCTCAGCCCCCTTGCCCGCGCGGCCGAGCCGATGAAGCCGTTGATGGCGGCGAACAGTTCCGGCTCATCGAGCAGGAAGGCGTCATGGCCGCGATCGGTCTCGATCTCGACGAAGGAGACGGAGGCGCCGGCAGCGTTCAGCGCATGCACGATCGAACGGCTTTCCTCGGTCGGGAACAGCCAATCGGAGGTGAAGGAGACCAGGCAGAAGCGCGTCTTGGTGCCGGCGAAGGCATCGGCCAGGCGACCACCGTGATCGGCGACGAGGTCGAAATAGTCCATCGCGCGGGTCAAATAGAGGTAGGTGTTGGCGTCGAAGCGGTCGACGAAGGTCATGCCCTGATGGCGCAGGTAGCTTTCGATCTGGAAGTCGGCGTCGAAACCGAAGGTCAGCGCCTCGCGATCCTGCAGGTTGCGGCCGAACTTGCGGTGCAGCGCCGCCTCCGAAAGGTAGGTGATATGGGCGGCCATGCGCGCCACCGCCAGCCCCTTCTCCGGACGCTTGCCGTATTCGAAATACTCGCCGCCATGCCCTTCCGGA
>NZ_RZSG01001063.1:0-1645 GCF_003997725.1 Mesorhizobium sp. M4A.F.Ca.ET.050.02.1.1 | reverse complement strand
CGTCATAGCCGAGCGCCATGGGCGGCAGCGCCAAAGCGAGCGAAATGCCGGCGCCCACCAGTTCAGGACAGGGCGCTCGCCATTGCCGCGCGTCCTGGTGGGCGCCGGCATTTCGCTCGCTTTGGCGCTGCCGCCCATGGCGCTCGGCTATGACGGGCTTGGCTTCATGCTGGAGAATTTCCTTGCCGGCCTGCTGCTGTTCGCGACGGCGCATGAATACTGGCGCGGGCGGGAGGAAGCGCCTGCGCCGCTGCAGGGTGTCGCCCTGCTCTATTCGCTGACCGCGGCTTCGTTCGTGCTGTGCGCGGCGGTGCTGGGCTGGGACGGCAGGCTGGTGCTCGGCCACGCGCCGAGCAACTGGGCCGAGGATCTCAGCCTCATCATCGTCATCGCCTCGATGACCGGCATCGGCGGGCTGTCGCTGGCGCTGAACCAGGGGCGGCTGGCGCAGCATCACCGGCGCAATGCGCTCACCGACCCGCTGACCGGCCTGCTCAACCGGCGCGCGCTGTTCGACCTGCATGGCGAGGCGCCGGTCGGCGCTTTCATGGCGGTGGTGGTGTTCGACCTCGACGGCTTCAAAGCGATCAACGACGAGTTCGGCCATGCCGCCGGCGACGCGGTGCTGAAAGTGTTCGCCGAGGAACTCGCGGCCAATCTTCAGCCGACCGATGCCGCCGCGCGCCTGGGCGGCGAGGAATTCGCGCTGGTGCTCAAGCGCACCTTGCCCGAGAAGGTCGAGTTCGCCGCCGAGCGCATCCGTGCATCCTTCGCCGCGCGCCACATCGAAACCGAGACGCGCCCGCTGTCCTGCACGGTCAGCGCCGGCTACGCCTTCGGCAGCCAGGACGGCATCAGCTTCGACAAGGTGCTCAGCGCCGCCGACAAGGCGCTCTATGCCGCCAAGCGCGGCGGCCGCAACCGCGTGCTTGCCGCGACGCTGCGGCGAGCGAGCTAGCGCCCGGCCTGCCTTCGCTTCAGTGCGCCATCACCTCGTTGTAGGCATCGAGGTCGACATAGAAAACCTTGGTCATTTCGCCGATCAATTCGTCCCGATCGTAGCCCTGCGACCGCAGGATGTTGATGGCGGTGATGATGTCGACGCGCTCGGTGAGGCGTCGCTTCTGGTAGTCTTCGACAAAACGCTCCATCGCCTTCCCCCTGGCAAGATTGTTTGGACGCATTGACCGACAATCACTGCGGGGAAAGCTAGGCTTGCTTGCTTGCGTGGAACTTGCCGGCCGGCCAGCACCTTCCCCCTCATTCGCGACTGGTACGGAAAGCGGCCGACTCACCAAGGCCAAGAAAAGACTAGCATGCGGTATTAAACACGCCAGAGCCGTCAATGACTTCGTCATCCTTGGCCGCAGCCAGCGCGAAGCGGAGCGAAGACCCAAGGATCCCTGCCGTTACTTGGAAGCGCTACTAATGGTGCAGATTCTAGGATGGCAGGAGCGAGGTTGAACGGTTTTTATTCTGGACCGCCGCAATCTTCCGCCGATGTCACGGCATGGATCCTTGGATCTGCGCCCCGTCGCTTCGCTCCTTGCTACGCCCAAGAATGACGAAGGCGCGCTACACCGTCAGGCACTTCCGGACATCCGCGCGATCGAGGTCTTCAGCGGGGCCGGCGTGGACGATCTGC
>NZ_RZSG01001062.1:0-1650 GCF_003997725.1 Mesorhizobium sp. M4A.F.Ca.ET.050.02.1.1 | reverse complement strand
GCGTATCGCCAGCGCGGCCTCGGCGACCAGGAACGGCTCATATGGCAAACAGTCTCTTAATCATTCGAACGTAGCTTAACGAATTGAAATCGCTGCGCGCAGAAATTGAAGTTTGCATGCCTTTGCTACGCTCGAACACAGCGGACAAATTCATTGTGGACCGCAGGAAACCGCATCGCAACAGCGATGTGGCGCGCGCGGTGCGCAGAACCCGTGACCGTCTTTCGCAGCAGGCCGGCAGCCTCGACTTCGACCGCGAGCTCCTGAAGCTGCATGCCCGCACCATGGTGGTCGGCGCGACCGCCATACCCATCCTGGTGCTGGCGATCGCCGCGACCGGCCTGCTGGCCGGCCTCGACAAGAAGATCGGCATCTGGGCGCTGTTCACCCTGCTTTGCTACACGATTGTTGCCTTCATGGCGCGGCGCGTCGAGCGGACCGAAGCGTCCCAGATCGATCCGTCGCAGGCGCGGCGCGATTTCCTCATCGGGCATTTCCTGTGCGGCCTTGGCTGGGCCTGGTTCGCCTGGTTCGGCTGCGACACCTGCCAGATCGATCAGTTCCAGGTGATCAAGGCGATGGTGCTTCTGGTCGCCATGGCAGCGACCGCGGTGATGGCATCCTCGCTGGGCGGCGCGCTGCTGGCGACCTTCGCCATTCCCGTCGCTGTCTATGCCTATGCCGGATCGCGGCTGTGGCTGCCGATCGAGGTTATCATGGCCGCGCTGCTGGTCGCCGCCCTGCCCTTCTTCGCCTACGTCGCGCGCCATCTCAACCAGGCCTCGCTGATGCTGATGTCATTCCGTTCAGAGAAGGATGCGCTGATCGCGGAGGTGGAAACGGCGAAATCGATGTCGGACGAGGCGCGGCGTCGGGCCGAGGATGCCAATCTGGCCAAGTCGCGCTTCCTCGCGTCGATGAGCCACGAGCTCAGGACCCCGCTCAACGCCATCCTCGGCTTTTCCGAAGTGATGGCCAATGAAGTGCTCGGGCCGATGAACAATCCCACCTATCGCGACTATGCCCATGACGTGCACGAGTCCGGCCAGCACCTGCTCGACCTGATCAACGAAATCCTCGACCTGTCGCGCATCGAGGCGGGCCGCTACCAGCTCAACGAGGAGCCGGTGATGCTGCTCAACATCGCCGAGGACTGCTGCCACATGATGGAGCTGCGGGCGCGCAACAAGGATATCCGCGTCATCCAGGATTTCGAAACCGCCTTGCCGAGGCTGTTCGCCGACGAACGCGCGGTGCGGCAGATCGCGCTCAACCTTCTGTCCAACGCCATCAAGTTCACGCCGTCTGGCGGCGAGGTTCGCGTGCGCGTCGGCTGGACCGCCGGTGGCGGGCAGTACATATCAGTCAAGGACAATGGCCCGGGCATTCCGGAGGAAGAGATCCCTGTGGTGCTTTCGGCTTTCGGCCAGGGTTCGATCGCCATCAAGAGCGCCGAGCAAGGCACCGGTCTCGGCCTGCCGATCGTGCAGGGCCTGCTTGCCATGCATGGCGGCGAATTCGAGCTTCACTCCAGGCTGCGCGAGGGCACCGAGGCGATCGCCATCTTCCCGCTCAGCCGGGTGATGGAGGAACTGCCGGCGCTGCCGACCAAGGCGGTGGCATCCCGCAAGAGATAGGTCAGGTTTTGAC
>NZ_RZSG01001061.1:0-1652 GCF_003997725.1 Mesorhizobium sp. M4A.F.Ca.ET.050.02.1.1 | reverse complement strand
TTATAGGCCGCTGCCATGTCAACTTCACCGTCAATCAGGCTCTGTGGAGCGTCTGCGCCGGCCACCCACCAACGCCCAACTTGGGGCTTCAACTCCGCAATTTTTGCGAACGCTCGATCCATGTCGATCGGGTACACCTTGTTGGCTGGTACGCCGTCACCCATGATTGCCCCTTCAAGCAAGCCCCCACCGATTATTTTCTCGCATTTCGGCAGACTGCGCTTTCCCGGGAAATCCTTGATGTTGTAAAAATCCACCCAGTTCCTCGGATGCTTGCCATCCTCCGGATACTTTTTAGTGTTATATGCAACTACCAAGGAATATAGCAGAGCGCCGACCCCATATTTGTTCTTCAGTTTGTCGGGGATGTTCGCCAGAGTGTCCTTGGCAAAGACGCTGTAGTCCATCTCCTCGACAGCGCCTTTCGTGATCCAGCTCGCGAGCTGGCCGCCCTCAATTGAGGTAATGTCGGCTTCGGGCTGGCCGAGCTTTGCGGATGACAGCAGTTTCGCCTGGTCCTCCGGAACAAGCACAACCTTGATCCCGGTGTCTCGCGTGAACGGGTCGAAGAATGCCTTCTTCTGGGCCGCTTCCCAGGTTCCGCCTCCCGACGTAACCACAACCTCGCCGGAACCCTTGAGGTTTTCTGGAATCTGCTGCGATTGAGCTGCAAACGGCAGCGCGACCAACAGCAGCGCTGCACTGAGTGCAAGATACGTCTTTGTCACTCTCATTGTCTCATTCCCCTGTTTTTGTGCTGGTGGCTCTCACCTTGTTGGTGCCGCACGATCTGAGCCTTGACCGCGGCACATCCGTAATTAACCCTTCGTATTCCCTAGGACGAAACCATGACAGCAGAAGGCTACCGGTCCGGTCATGCGGACTCGCCCGCCATCGAGAAGTTCGATGTCGAGCCTGCCGCCCGGAAGATGAACGGCGATTTTCCTGGAAGTGACGAGACCTCGTTTGAACGCCGCATAAGCAGCAACGGACGCGCCAGTTCCGCATGCCTTAGTGAGCACGCCTGGTCGTTCCCAGACCTTGAGCCGAAGCGTCTGTTCGTCAATGACTTGAGCAGCCCCGACGTTAACACCCTCTGGGAAAAGAGGATCATTCTGCACCGCAGGCGCATAGCGAGCCATGTCGACGCTATCGAGTTGATCGAAAAAGAAAACTGCATGCGGGTTGCCGATGTAGAGAGCGATCCCATCTGTGAGCGGGCCGCTTTGGATGGGCAGGTGGAGCGTATCAACCTTTTGCGACAGTGGGATCTTGCGCCAATCCATGCTGATCGGTCCAAGCGTGACGCTGACCTCCGTTGGCCCCGCCCTGCGGCTGTGGACGCCGCCGCCTGCCAACTCCATCACCACTTCATCCTTGCCGGATTCTTCGAGCAGCAGATACGCCATGCATCGCGTGGCATTGCCGCATGCCCCAACTTCCTTGCCGTCGATGTTGAAGATTCGCATTGCCGCGTACGCACCGGCGCGCACCCCCTCGTCCGAGGCCCGTTCAATAGTCAGCAGCTGCTCGCCCCCAACGCCGACGTTGGTGCTGCATATACGCACGATGTCATCATCGTTTAGGGGTTTGCTGGCATCTCTACGGTCGAGAATAACAAAGTAGTTTTCCAGACCGTGCATCTTGATCTG
>NZ_RZSG01001060.1:0-1659 GCF_003997725.1 Mesorhizobium sp. M4A.F.Ca.ET.050.02.1.1 | reverse complement strand
CAGGCCACTGGCCGGCGCACCTTCCAGTAGCTGCGCAGGATCTCCAGGAGCTTGGGCGACAGCATCACGTAGCGGTCCTTCTGGCCTTTGCCCTGCTCGACACGGACGACCATTCTCTGGCTGTCGATGTCCGTGGGCTTCAGCTGAATCGCCTCCGAGATGCGCAAGCCGGCGGCATAGCACGTGGTCAGGATCGCGTGATGTTTGATGTCGAGCACACAGCCGAGGAATTGTTGAACTTCCTCGGGACCGAGGACGATCGGCAGCTTTTGCGGCTTCTTCGGAAGCGGCAGAACCTCTTGAGGCGCCCAGTCTCTTTCGAGCGTCACGCTGTAGAGAAAGCGCAGCGCCGCAATGGCGGTGTGGATCGAACCGGGCGCGAGCTTCTTCTCGCTGGTCAGATAGACCTGGTAGGTCCGAATGTCCTCGCGCCCGAGCAGGTCCGGCGACTTGCCGAAATAGCGAGGGAACAGCGATACCTGTTGCAGATACGAGAGCTGGGTGTTGAGCGCGAGGTTGCGCACCTGCATGTCCTCGCTCATGCGCTGGCGAAGTTGGGTCATGACGAGCTCCTTTGTCCGATGGAATGGGCTGCAAGCAGCCACCCCATGCTCGCGCAGTTGGAGCTCGTTTTGCACGCATGACCGATGCTACGGACGACGCAAGACCGCGCCCGTCAGTGCATCGCTTCCTTGCCGCTCCGCGACGCGGAGCGGGTTAGTCCAACGTCCATTATGCCGATGTCCGGATTATGCCGACCTTGGGAGTAGATGTCGGCTTCGGAGGCGGTGATCGCTGCGATGGGGTCGGCATAATTAGAGCGCCTCGAGGAAAGCGAGAAGCTTGTCGGGCGGTCTGTAGCGTCCTGGTGCCGTGTTGGCCGGCGTGGTTTTCGCCAGGGTGCGTTCTTTAAGCTCCAGATCGGCGTGCAAGTAGATGTGGGTGGTCTCGATCTGTTCGTGGCCAAGCCACAGCGCGATCACCGAGGTGTCGACGCCGGCGCGCAGCAACCGCATTGCCGCGGTATGACGCAAGATGTGCAGTGTGACCCTTTTCCGCCCCAGCGACGGACAGCCTTTGGCAGCGATATCGACATATTTCGCGAGCCGGCGCTCGAGAGCGTCGCGGCTTAGCATCTTGCCGGTCTGTGTGGGGAAGAGGGGATCGGCCGGTTGCCCGGCACGTTCGGCCAGCCAGACGCGCAGCACGGCGGCCATGTTGGAGGTGATCGGTGTGATCCGCTGCTTTCGTCCCTTTCCCATACAGCTGACATGAGCGCCGGAACCGAGATGGATATCGGCGCAGTGAAGGGCGATCAGTTCGGACGCCCGCAGGCCGGTTTGCGCGGCGAGTCGGTGCAAGGCATGGTCGCGCCGCCCGGTCCAGGTCGACCGCGCGGGGGCGGACAGCAATGCGTCGAGTTCCTCCTCCGTCAGGAACGTCACAAGCCTTCGCTCAAAGCGCTTCGGCGGAATAGCAAGCACCCGTTCGATCGTCGCGGCATACTCGGGGTGACGAAGCGCGGCGAATCGAAACAACGATCGGATTGCGGCAAGCCGCGCATTCCGCGTCCGCGCCCTGTTGCCCCGGCGGTCTTCGAGATGATCGAGGAAGCCGCCGACACACGCGGCGTCGAGATCGTTGAACTCCAGCCTGGAA
>NZ_RZSG01000105.1:0-12009 GCF_003997725.1 Mesorhizobium sp. M4A.F.Ca.ET.050.02.1.1 | reverse complement strand
CGATGATCGGCCGCTATGCCGGCCAGCCGGCGGCGAATTCCGCCGGCTGGCCGGCATAGCGGCCGATCATCGTGTCGGTGATCTCGATGCCGGCATAGCCGCCATTGGAAATGGCCTTCAGGAGATCGTCCGGGCCTCCGGCAAAACGGTCTCCGAGCATTTCCCAGGTGAAGGTCTGGCAGCCGACTTTGAGGTCTTTCACGTTCATCCTTTCAATCCTTGATACCGCCCATTCCGTGATGTCGTTCTGGGTCTTCATGGGATGGACATCTACTTGACCGAGCCCGCGGTCATCCCAGCGAGGAAGTACCTCTGGGCAAGAAGGTAGATGAGCAGGAGCGGCAGCGAGCCGAGCACGCTCATCGCCATCATCTGGTTCCATTCGAAAGCGTGCTGCCCCATCAGCAGCTGGATGCCGATCGGGACAGTGCGCATGGAGGTCGACTTCGTCAGCGTCAGCGCGAAGAGGAACTCGTTCCAGCACAACAGGAAGGTATAGACCGAGGTCGCCACAATGCCGGGAAGCGAGATCGGGACGATCACCCGCCAGAGTGCGGTCCAGCTGCTGCCGCCGTCGACGGCGACGGCCTCGTCGAGATCGCGCGGCAAGGTGTTGAGATACCCGGTCATCAGCAGGATCGCGTAGGGCAGCGTGAACACCAGGTAGGTCACGATCAGCGCGATATAGGTGTCGAAGATGCCATACGAGACGACGAGCCCGAAGAAGGGGATCAGAAGCGTGATCGGCGGAATCGTCTGCGTGCTGATGATGAGCGTGTTCAGGCTGCCCTTGCCGCGGAAGTTGAAGCGGCTGAACCCATAGGCTGCCAGCAACGCGATCAGCACCGTCAGCACGGTCACCGCTCCGGCCACGAAGTAGCTGTTGAAGAAGAAGCGCAGTTTTACTGGGTCGCCAAGGATGGCCGCATACGCTTCCAGCGTGAACGCCTTCGGCAGGATGGTTGGCGGCAGGGCAAAGATTTCGGTATTCGATTTGAACGAGCTGCTCAGCATCCAGTAGATCGGGAATGCCGCGAAAAACAGCCCGGCGGCAAGCGCGACATGCAGCGCGACGGTGATCAGCCGGTCTTTCGGCGTGTGCCTTTTCCTCATGGTGACTACCGAGCCTTCTGATAGCGGATGTAGAACAGTGTCAGGCCAAGAGAGATCAGCAGGATGATCACGGCGCTCGCCGCCGCCTGGGACAGGTTGTAGCTCGAGAACGCCAGCTTGTAGGTGTAGGTGCTCAGCACCTCGGTCGAGTAAATCGGACCGCCGCCCGTCGTTATCCAGATCAACGGGAAGACCTGCATGGTCCAGATGAAATCGAGCAGCGAGATGCTGATGATGATCGGCATCAACTGCGGAATGGTGATGAAGATCAGCTTCTGGTAGGCCTTCGCGCCATCGATATCGGCGGCCTCGTAGAAATCCTTGGGAATGCCCTGCAGGCCTGCGAGCAGGCTGACCATGAAAAGCGGGTAGCCCGCCCAGATATTGGCGAAGGTGACGGCGTGCAGCGCGGTCTCGGGCGAGGAAAACCACTCGACCTTGGAACCGATGATGCCCAATTGCATGAGGATGCTGTTCACCACGCCGTTGGGCTCGAGCAGCAGGCGCCAGATCACCGCGATGATCACGGCGGTGAATAGCCAGGGCAGGATGTAGAGCACGCGCAGGACATTGCGCAGCGTCGGATTGATGCGGTCGCTGTTCAGCATGAGCGCGAAGATCATGCCGATGGTCATGTGGAAGATGACGCTCATGCAGGTGAAGTAGAGCGTGTGCCACAGCGAAGCCCAGAACACGGGATCGGCAAAGATCGCCTGGTAATGTTTCAGTCCGGCAAAGGACGGGTCGCGCCGCAGTACCGCGCTGTTCTGGAACGAATAGCCAATCACCGTCACCATCGGCAGCAGCATCAGCAGGCCAATGATGATGAGCGAGGGCGACAGGTAGAGATAGGGTGCGACCGCTCGTTTCAGCCTATGGTGGGAGCGCTTCTGCGGGGTCATATGCCAACCTTGGGACACGCCTTCAAGAGAAAGGGAGCTTCGGAAACGGGTCCGTCTCGCATTGCCGATGCGTTGTTGCCGGGAGGCCTGCCCGAAGTCAGGCCGCCCGGTAGAGATCGCAAAACAGGCCGATCAGAATTTCGCTATCCAGCCCTTTTGAGCATTGGCCGCGGCTTCTTCCGGAGATTGTTCGCCGGCGAGCATCTTCTGGGCTTGCACGTCGAACTGGGTCATCAGGTCTTCCGCCACCGGCAGGCCCGTGAACTCATTGGCAAGATAGCCGGTCTTGAAGATTTCGAAAGCCTTGCCGAAAGCCTTGTCGGAAGTCACGAAATCGGGCTTGGCGTTGACGTTGCCGGGGAAGGCGTTGGCCAGCGACACGAGCTTGGCGTTCACCTTTTCACTCATCAGGTATTGGACGAGCTTCCACGCCTCCTCCTGATGTTTCGAGCCCGCGGAGATGCCGATGCCCCAGGAGGCGTATGGCAGGCCGCGCTTGCCGCTATAGTCCTCCACGACCGGGACCGGGATGAGGTCGAAGTTCAGCTTGGGATTGCGTTGGCGGATGAGGTTCACATGCGCGAGCGAGTCGATCATCATCCCGACCCGGTCGTTGACGAATTCCTCGACCTTTTCCTGTTCGGTCTTGGTGGCGATGCCGGGCGAGATGGTGCCCGCGTCATTGAGCGATTTGACGAAGGTCAGCATATCCACCACCGGCTTTGCCTCGAGAGCCGGCTTGCCGTCAGCCATCATCGATTGACCCGATGCCCAGACCCACGACATCATGTCGTTCTGGACACCGGACGGCGTTTGCAGCGACAGCGGCAGCACCCAGCCATACTGGTTCTTGTCGGCCTGGGTCATCTTCTTGGCGGCTTCGAGGAACTCCGCGCGGGTCGACGGCAGCTTGGTGACGCCCGCCTTGGCGGCGAGGTCCAAATTCACGAACACCGGATAGACGAACGAAGCCACGGGAAACATCACCGCTTTGCCGTCCACCTTGATGATGTCCGCGACCTGGGCTTTGTCGAAGCCGCTCGCATCCATCATCGGGTTCATGTCGGCCAGCGCGTTCTGCGCGTTCAAATTGTTGACCCAGGCGCCGTCGAGACCAACGACGTCGCTAAGCGTTCCCGTCGCGGCACCAACCGAGATCTGGTCTCGCGTGGTCGCATAGGGGCCGCTGACCAGCGTCACCTTGATCCCGGGATTCGCGGCCTCGAATTCGTCCATGATTTTCCGCAAGGAGCCTGCGGGCAGCTCAGGCTCCCACCACTGGGTGAACTCCAGCGTGGTGTCCGCCATGGCGCCGGTTGCGCCAAGCAACCAGGCGGCCGCGGCCATTTTCAGCATCGCGGGTTTTATCCGAAACGTCATTCTCTCCTCCTTCTTTAAGATCGGCCGCACAATGCGGACGATCGTCTGGTTCATTCAGAAGTCTTCATTCGCAGGCGCCTCGCTCTCGCCTGCCGGCTCTGCCGCAGTCCTTCAGATCGCCAGATGCGTCTCGGGATCGAAGAAATGGAGCTTGGTATCATCCACGGCCAACCGGATTTCCGAGCCGGAGTGGATGGCGCTGGTCGGCTCGAATCTCGCCACCGCGTTCGATGCCAGGCCATAATCCTCCACCGCGTCCGGATCGCCGGAGTCCACCCGGACCGCGTCGATGTTCAGGTGGACGATATGTTCGGAGCCGAGCTCCTCGATCGAAGTCACCTTTGCCGGTATCGTCTGATACTTGCGGCCGGATTCGAGGCTGCTGTCATAGAGATCCTCCGGCCGTATGCCGAACACGATCTTGCGGCCCTCATAGGACCTCAGGGCGGGCCTGCCAACGAAAGCTGCATCCTGCAGCCGGATCGCGAAGTCACGAAAAATGAGCTCGCCGCCCTTCAGGGTCGCTTCGAAAAGGTTCATCGACGGGGAACCGATGAAGCCGGCGACGAAGGCGTTCACCGGCGATTCATAGAGCCTCTTGGGTGTATCGACCTGCTGCAGCACGCCGCCCTTCAACACCGCGACCCGGTCCCCCATCGTCATCGCTTCGATTTGGTCGTGAGTCACATATATGGTCGTGACGCCGAGCTGCTTTTGCAGGCTGGTGATTTCGGCGCGCATCTGAACGCGCAGTTTCGCGTCCAGATTGGAAAGGGGCTCGTCCATCAGAAAGGCGGCGGGCTCGCGCACCATGGCGCGGCCCATGGCAACCCTTTGACGCTGCCCGCCTGAAAGGTTCGCGGGTTTGCTGTCGAGCAGCGACGTCAGCTGAAGGGTTTTGGCGATCTCGTCCACGCGCTTCTTGCGCTCGGCCTTCGGCTTGCCAGCCAGCCGCATCGAAAAGGCGATGTTTTCGAACACCGTCATGTGCGGGTAGAGCGCGTAGCTCTGGAAGACCATCGCGATGTCGCGGTCCTTGGGCGGCATGTCGACGACGTCGACGCCGCCGATGCGAAGACTGCCGCTCGTGATGTCCTCCAGTCCCGCGATCATCCGCAACGCAGTGGATTTGCCGCAGCCGGACGGGCCGACGAGGATCAGGAACTCGCCGTCCTCGACCGACAGGTTCAATTGGTCGATGGCGTGAAAATTGTTCCCGTAGGTCTTGCAGATATTCTCAAGAATGACTTCTGCCATCTTCCTCCTCCACAAGTCTCAGTTCGACCGCTGACGGAGCGTTCGTAGAGGTCAGAAGTTTCGTGACCTGGTCGTTGGTGGGCAGCGCTTCGCGCCCACCACGCCCCGTTACGGACAGGGCTGCCGCCGCGGCCGCGAACGCCACCCGGCCTGCGGTGTCGGCCCCGCGCGTCAATGCATGGGCATAGGCGCCATGAAAGCAGTCACCGGCGCCGGTCGAGTCGACGACGTCAACCCGGTGCGGGGGCAGGTGCCAGAGCCCTGTCTCGTCGCGCCCGCGATAGTAGACGCCCCTGCCGCCATCGGTCAGAACCACGGCGGACCGCGACGGCAACCACAATGCATCGAGCATCTCGGCCGGCGATCGGCGGCCTGTGGCAGTCCGCGCAAAGCCGAGGGGAAGAATGAGATGGTCGCATTGCGCGATCAGCCGCTCCGTGGCTGGGCCGGCGCTCCATTCGATATCGCCGAGAATCGCAAGGCCGAGATCGCGAGCCCGGGCCACGACATCCAGCGACCGGATCGCGTAGCTATCGACGATCAGCGCGGTCGCGCGGCCAAGAATATCGTCCGGAAATTCCGGAGCGGTGCCCAGCATCGCATCGTCGTCATACGCGATGAACCGTTCCCCGTCAGAACCGACGGTGATGCGCGAGCGCACCGGGCGCGCGTCGGGGTGGCGCGGCGCGAATGCGGTTTCAACACCGCTCGCCACGAGATCGCGCAGCGCGGCGTCGTCCGCGCCAGTGCCCAGCCATCCGATGAACCCGGCGGTTCCGCCGAGCCGCGCGACGGCGGCCAGCGCCGTCGCGACATTTCCCCCGAAAGCCCGGGCACTTTGCAGAACCTTCCCCTTGCCCGCCGACAACGGCTGATCGACGTAGACGATGTCGTCGATCGCAATAGCGCCGAAGCCGAGGATCGAGGGGACGGTGGGCATCGTTCAGGCACCCGCCTTCGTAAGCGCCTCTTGCGCCGAAAGGCCGTCATGGATGACGCCGCGAAAGGCAAGCGCTGCCTTCTGCGGATCGCCATGCCCCCAGAGATTGCGGCCGACCACGGCGCCGCGCGCCCCGGCACGGATGGCGTCCGCCGTCTGCTGAAGCGCGCCGAGCAGCGTATCGGTCTTCGGACCACCCGCGATTACAACCGGCACCGGGCAGGTCCGGACGGTCTCTCGGAACGACTCGAAATCGCCCGTGTAGCCGATCTTGATCACGTCGACACCGGACTCGTAGCCGATGCGCGCCGCATAGGCGATCTCGTCGGGGGTGAAGACGATTTTCGCCCCGTCGGTGAAATCGCGCGGGTAGATATGCGCCACCACCGGCATGCCGTAGCGAGCCGCCGCGTTCACCGAATCGGTCAGCCAGCGTATGTACTTGCCCTCGGTCGCGCCGCGCACCGGAATGGCCACGGCCAACGCATCGGCCCCCGCGCGCACCGCATCCTCGGGCGTTGCGATCAGCTCGCTGATGCGATCGTCCGGAGTGAAGCAACCCGCTTGGATCACCAGGGAAGCCTTGCCCGCATATTGCGGCCACAGATGGCGGGCGGTGCCAGGCTGGATGCTGACGTAGTCGGGTTTGCCCGCCATGATGCGCGCCAGCGCGCCCGGCAGGTCGGCAAGGCCGCCTTTGCGCACGTCGCCATAGCCGACGACGTGGTCGACGGCGCCGCCAAACAGATTCCCCGATGGATGCGAGAAGAGGCGCGCAAGGCGCACCTTGGTTCCGAGGCTCATGAGTTCAAAATTCCCCAATCGGTTGTTTTCAAAATCTGCTGCGTCAGCGTTTCCATATGCTCCATAAAATTTTTACGCGCGTCAAGAATTAAAATGTTGTATAGCGGCTTTCGATTGTGATCCATTGCTGGCACCAGGGTGCGGCCAAGCCGTGGCCGCGTTGGGAGGTACGATCGAAAATGCACGGAAAATCAAAGACAAAGCTCGGCATCGGTGTCATCGGATGCGGCAACATCTCGATGACCTATCTGCGCAATGCGGCTCTGTTCGGCGGGATGGAGTTGCGCGCCTGTGCCGACATTTCCGCCGACATGGCGGCGCTCCATGCCAAGGAATACGGCATCCGCGCGCTCGGCGTCGACGCGCTGCTGGCCGACCCGGACATCGAACTTGTCCTCAACCTGACGATACCGGCGGCGCATTTCGACATCTCGTTCTCGGCGCTTTCGGCCGGCAAGCACGTCTTCACCGAAAAGCCGCTGGCAACCTCGGCCGGCGACGGCCGCCGGCTGGTCGCCGAAGCAGCCAGCCGCGGCCTGCTGCTCGGCTCGGCCCCCGACACCTTCCTCGGTGCCGCCGGGCGCCGTGCGCGCCGCCTGATGGACGAGGGCGCCATCGGCCGGCCGGTGACCGGCACGGCCTTCATGATGGGGCGCGGCATGGAGCACTGGCATCCCAATCCGCAATTCTACTATCAGCCCGGCGGTGGCCCGGTCTTCGACATGGGCCCTTACTACCTGACGATGCTGGTCAACCTGCTCGGCCCGGTCGCCCGCGTCATGGCCATGGCGACGCGCGGCCAGGAGGAGCGGCTGATCACCGCCGACGGTCCCTTCAAGAACACCAGCTTCAAGGTCGGCACGCCGACCAACATCCTGTCGCTGCTCGAATTCCGCTCCGGCGCCACGGTCACCTTCGGCGCCTCCTGGGATGTCTTCAGGCACTCCAACCATCCGATCGAATTGCACGGCACCGAGGGCTCGCTGAAACTCCCCGATCCCGACACGTTCGGCGGCACCGTCTCGCTGTCGGCGCGCGGCGCCGACTGGAAGGATTTCGAGAGCGACGGCGAGCTCTACGGCGCGCGCAACTGGCCCTATGCCGCGCCCGACCGCGCCAACTACCGCATGCTCGGTGTCGCCGATCTGGTCCGGTCGCTGTCCGAAGGCAGGAGGCCGCGCGCCTCCGGCGAACTGGCGCTGCATGTGCTGGAGATCATGGAGGCGATCCTCGCCTCGGGCGAGAGCCGCGGATCGGTTGCCGTCAATGGCACCGTCGACCAGCCGCCGCTTCTCGCCGAGGACGAGGCGACGAGCCTGCTGGCCTGACGGGAGGCCGCCCGATGACGACATCGCCCTCGACGGCAACCGGGCTCGATCCGCAAGCCCGCCACGTGCTCGAACTCGGCCGGCAGGCTGCCCCCCGCCGTTCGAGACCGGCACTCCCGACGAGGCGCGCCGCGCCTATGACCAGGGCTTTCCGGAGCTGCAGGGCGAGCGCGAGCCGGTTGGATCGGTCGGTGAGCGCACGCTCGCCGGACCCGGCGGATCGCTGGTGGTAAGAATCTATCGCGGGCAGGGGGCGCCGGCCCAGGCTGCTCCGCCGCTGCTCTATCTGCACGGCGGCGGCTGGGTGATCGGCAATCTCGACTCGCATGACGAGATCTGCCGCTGGTTCGCCAACATCGCGGCTTGCGTCGTCGTTTCACCCGCCTACAGGCTGGCGCCGGAGCACAAGTTTCCGGCGGCGGTCGAGGACTGCCGCGCCGTGCTCTCCTTCATGCGGGATGAGGCCGCCGCTCTCGGCATCGATGCGCGGCGCATCGCCGTTGCCGGCGACAGCGCCGGCGGCAATCTCGCGACTGTGCTCAGCCTGCTCGCAAGGGACGACCGTATCCCGCTCGCCGCACAGCTTCTGCTCTACCCCAACACCGATGCCGCGCAGACGGCGGACAGTTACCGACGCTTCGCCGAGGGTTTCGGCCTGACCGCCTCGACCATGGCATGGTTCCGCGATCAATATGTTCGCGACGCCGGCAACATCGACGACTGGCGCGTCTCGCCGCTGAAGAGGAAAGGCCTTGCCGGTGCCGCCCCGGCCTTCGTCGCCATCGCCGGCCACGACATCCTCGCCGACGAGGGCGAGGCCTATGCCAGGCGCCTCCAGGACGACGGCGTGCCGGTGGTGCTCAAGCGCTGGCCGGGCCAGATCCACGGCTTCGTCTCGATGGGCCGCCACGGCCCGGCATCGCGGCAGGCAGTCGAGGCGGCGGTCGCCGCCTGGCGGAGCTTCGATCCCGGTTGAGCTGGGTCGGGTCGGTCGAGGTTCAGGTCACGCCGACTGGCGCATCACCAGCGTCGCGTCGAGATTGACCTTGGGCGCCACCGCCGTCCCGTCCTCGTTGAGCAGCCCCAGCAGCGTTTCGACGCTGCGCCCGGCCATGGCGGCGAAGTCCTGCGCCATGGTGGTGAGGCCGGGGCAGGTGTAGCGGCTGAGCGGATGATCGTCATGCGCCGCGACCCTTAGGTCGCAGTCCGCCTTGCGGCCGACCTTGATCCCCTTCGAGAAGGCGGCCGCCATCACGCCGAAGGCGAGACGATCGTTGTTGCACAGGATGGTCTTGCCGGGCAGGCCGCCACTGGCAAGCATCCTCTCGGTTTGTTCGTAGCCGATCCGCTCGAAATCCCAAGTGTAGTCCCTGGTATTGCCGATGGAGATCGGCTCATGCCCGAGCCGCTTCATCGAGGCGACATAGCTGGCCAGCCGTTCGGTCGAGTTGTGGTTGACATGCGGAATATCGAAATAGACCGGCGCGTCGCCCGAACGGCAGAGGTACTCGACGATCGTCGCGACGCTCTGCGTGTTGTTGTTGCCGACGAAGGGCGTGCCGCCTTCGAGATAAGTGTCGAAATAAACGATCGGGATGGCCTGCGTCAGCTTCTCCAGCGTGCGGTGATCGGAGCGCCGCCCGAGCGGCGCGACGAGCGCGCCGGAGACCTTCAAGGATAGGATGGTCCGCGTCGCCTCGACCTCGAGCTCGGTCGAGCCGTGCGAGGAAATGACGATCGGCCAGTAGCCTTCGTCGCGCAGCCGAAGCTCGATGCGGCTGACCATTTCCGAATAGAACGGGTCGGTCACCGTCGGCACGACGATGCCGATGCTGCGGGTGCGCTTGCGGTTGAGGTTGCGGGCAAACAGATTGGGCTGATAGTCGGAGGAGCGCAGCGCTTCCTCGATGCGCTTCCTGGTCGCCGGCTTGACGCTGGTCGGATCGTCGAAATATTTCGACAGCGTCGGTCTGGAGACGCCGCAGGAACGGGCGAAATCCTCCATCGTCTTGTGCGTCATCGCCATTCCAACCCTCGCGGCATGGACATCCAAACCTTGGCCCATGCGACTGCCCGGCAGCTACTTAGAGCGCGCCGGCGCGCACCGGCAAGGTGAAATTTTACAGACAAGTTTTCAAGTTTCAACGCGTTATGAGAAATTATTGCATGCGTAAATTTTGTGCAGAAACGTGTGCAGCTTGCAGTGAGGGTAACGCCTAGAAGAAATAGAGCATGATGTCGTCCGAAAACCGCTTCACACTTTTCGGCATCATGCTCTAGTAGACCGGCGTGGCCATATGCCGGGGCGCCGGCCATTCTTGCGTGATGCCGGGCTGCACCGGCCGCTCGAGATAGGTCGACAGCACCACATAGCTGCGTGTCGAGGTGACGCCCGGCGTTTCATACAGCCGTGACAGCAATCCCTCAAGCGCGCGCGTGTCCTCGGTGCGGACCTTGAGCAGCATGCAGGTGTCGCCGGCCACGGTATGGATCTCCTCGACTTCGGGGAATTCGGACACCGCCATCAGCTCCGGCGTCTTGCCCCAGCCCCTGGTGTCGATATGCACGAAGGCGAGCAGCGGCTTCTTCACCGCTCTGGGGTCGATGATGGCCGCCGTGGCGCGGATGGCGCCGCTGCGCTTGAGGCGCTTCACCCGCTCATGCGCCGCTGGCGGCGACAGGCCGACGCGATCGCCGAGCTCGGCGTAGCTAATGGTCGCGTCGTCGACCAGGATGCCTAATATCTTTCGGTCGATCGGGTCGATATCGCGGGCAGCTCCGTCACCTATCTCGCTGTCTCCATCGGCACCGCCGGCTTCGGGCCGCTCTATACGAGCCTCGGCTTCGCCAATTGCGCCGTGATCGCGGCCCTGCTGATGCTGGTCGCCGCTTCGGCGGCGGCATGGCGCTCGGCAGGCACTGCCCAGCAGTAAGCTTGCGTCCCTGTTCGGTCCTTCGCTAAGGCTGGCAAATGGAACCGAACGAGCCGAAGCGATGAAGACGACGCTTGAGACCACCGCCGATCCTTCGGCGCAGGAACTCGCCTTCCTCGGCGAGCAACTCACGGCCTTCAACGACGCCGATGTCGGCGCCTCGGGCCGAAAGTCGCTCGCCGTCTTCGTGCGCGACGAGGCGGGCAAGGTGGTCGCCGGCATCTCCGGCTACACCGCCTGGGGCTGGCTGTTCGTGCAATGGCTGTGGGTCGATGAGAGCCTGCGCGGCCAGCACATGGCAGGCCAGATGCTGGAGGCCGCCGAACAGGAGGCGGTGGCGCGCGGCTGCCACGGCGCCTGGATCGACACTTTCAATCCGAAAGCGGTCAAGGCCTATGAGCGCCAGGGTTACCGGCCATTCGGCGCGCTGGATGACTTTCCGCTCGGCCGCAGCCGCATCTTCCTGCAGAAGAGCCTGCTCGCCCTCTGATCAGAGCAATTCCAGGAAAGTGTGAAGCGGTTTCCGTCCGCAATTGCGTCGAACGGGAACCTACCCGGCCAGCCTCCCGCCGCGCATCGGCTGCGGCACGCCTGTCGTGCTCGGAAAGCTGATCGGCAGGCCGCGCAGCACGCGCACCGCCAGGAAGGCGAAGCACTCGGCCTCGACCGCGTCGCCCTTCCAGCCGAGGGTCTCCGCCTGCACGACTTCGACGCCGGCGCGGCTGGCAAGCATCGCCATCATGGTCGGATTGCGGCGGCCGCCGCCGCTGACCGCGAGCCGCTTCGGTCGGCGCGGCAGGAGATCGAGCGCCTTGCCGACGGCGGCGGTGGTGAAAGCGGTCAGCGTGGCCGCGCCGTCCTCGGTGCCGAGCCCGTCCGCCATCGCCGCGGTGAAGTCGAAACGGTCGAGCGATTTCGGATAGGGTTTGGTGAGATACGGATGTTGAAGCAGCAGCGCGAGCCGTTCCTCGTCGACCGTGCCGGCCGCCGCCAGCCTGCCGTCGCGGTCCATCTCGCCGAGGCCCTTCGCCTTGATGAAATCGTTGACGGGCGCATTGGCCGGACCGGTGTCGAAGGCAACGATGTTGTCCTTGCCGTCCCACCAGGTGACGTTGCCGACGCCGCCGAGATTGAGCACGGCGGTGTCGCCGCTGGCGTCCGCCTCCTTGAGCAGCGCCGCGTGATAGGTGGCGGCGAGCGGCGCGCCCTGTCCCCCGGCGGCCACGTCGGCCGAGCGGAAATCATAGGCGACCTTAGTGCCGAGAATGGCGGCCATCAATTCGCCGTCGCCGAGCTGACGGGTGCGGCCGATCCGCCCCGGCTGCGGGGCGCGGTGCAGAACGGTCTGGCCG
>NZ_RZSG01001059.1:0-1659 GCF_003997725.1 Mesorhizobium sp. M4A.F.Ca.ET.050.02.1.1 | reverse complement strand
CTGTTGCATCACGCGACTTCTCCATAAAGGCGCCATTGCCAACCTTGACGTCGAGTACAAGCGATCCGAGCCCGGCGGCGAGCTTCTTCGACAGGATCGAGGCGGTGATCAGCGGTACCGATTCCACCGTGCCCGTCACGTCGCGGATCGCGTAGAAGCGACGGTCGGCGGGCGCCAGGTCGGCGGTCTGGCCAATTATGGCGCAGCCGGTTTCGAGCACCGTCTTGCGCAAGCGCGCCACGTCCGGTTGGCTGATGTAGCCGGGGATCGCATCCATCTTGTCCAGCGTGCCGCCGGTATGGCCAAGGCCACGGCCGGAGATCATCGGCACATAGGCGCCGCAGGCGGCGACGATCGGCGCCAGCATCAGCGAGACATTGTCGCCGACACCGCCCGTCGAATGCTTGTCGGTGACCGGGCCCGGCAGATCGGACCAGTCGAGCACGCCGCCGGAATCGCGCATGGCGATGGTCAATGCCACCGCCTCCTCGCGGCTCATGCCGTTGAAGAACACCGCCATGGCGAAAGCGCCGACCTGGCCTTCCGTGACGGTGCCGGCGCTCAGCCCTTCGATGAAAGCCGCGATCTCCGGCGCCGACAGCCTGTGGCCATCGCGCTTGCGGCGGATAATTTCCTGCGGCAGCATCAGCTCTCTGGCAACCCGTCGCGGAACAGGCGCTCGAGGATCGTCGCCAGCCGCGCGCCGCCGATGGGCGCCATGTCCTTGGTCTCCTGGTGCGAAAGCTCCGCTCCGGTCATCCCGGCAGCGAGGTTGGTGATGACCGAACAGGCGGCGACGCGCAAGCCCAGGAAGCGGGCGAGAATGACCTCCGGCACCGTCGACATGCCGACGGCGTTGGCGCCCATGATGCGCGCCATGCGGATCTCGGCCGGCGTCTCGAAGCACGGGCCGGAGAACCACATATAGACGCCCTTATGGAGCGTGGTGCCGGTCGCCTTGGCCGCCTTCTCGATCGCCTTGCGCAGGCCCGCATCATAGGCCTCGGTGAGGCCGACGAAGCGGCGGTCGCTGGGCTCGCCGATCAGCGGGTTGGAGCCCGAGAAATTGATGTGGTCGGTAACCTGCATCACCGAGCCCGGCCCCATTTCCGGATCGACCGAGCCGGCGGCATTGGTGAGGATGAGCTGCGAAATGCCGATGCCGGCCAGCACCTCGAGCGCCGGACGCATCGCCCCAGCGTTGCCGTGCTCGTAATAGTGCGCGCGGCCGGACAGCATCAGCACCGGGGAGCCGGCGAAATACCCCGCCACAACCTCGCCCGCGTGGCCGCTGACGCCGCTTCTTGGGAAGCCCGGCAGTTCGGCATAGGAAATGCGCCTGGCATCCTCGACCTTGCTGACGAGGCCGCCCAGGCCCGAACCCAGCACCAGCGCGACCGCGGGCGCCAGCCCGTCCAGCCTTTCGACGAGATGATCGAGCGCCTTTTCCATCATTTCAGTATGTCGCCCCTGAAGCCGTAAGGCAGCATGTCGCCCATGGTCACGGTCTCGACCACGCCGCCATTGTCGCACAGATAGAGTTTCGTCTCCGGCCGGCAGAACTCCGCCAGACGCTGCCGGCAGCCACCGCAGGGCGAGCATTTGGCCACGCGCCCGGCAATGCCCGCGATCTCGGTTATCTTGCTGCCGCCGCCCATG
>NZ_RZSG01001058.1:0-1660 GCF_003997725.1 Mesorhizobium sp. M4A.F.Ca.ET.050.02.1.1 | reverse complement strand
GGATAGGCCGAGACCACGCACACCAGCGTCACCCAGGCCGAGATGGTGAAAGTCCGCCGCAGAACCGTGAGATTGACGGGCGCGCCGAAGAACCAGGCATAGTTCTGCACGCCCCATTCCGGCTCCGATAGGCTGCGCAGCACGATGGTGAGCAGCGGATAGCCGATCACCGCGATGAGCAGGATGAGCGCCGGCAGCGCGAGCGCGTACGGCCTCCACGCCCGTCCCGGCCACCCTAGGGCGGCGGGCTGGATCGTGGAATCGGACGCGCTCACGACCTTTGTCTCCGTTCGCCCCTTAGTTGCCGGCCATCATCGCCGACCACTTCTCCTGCGCCGCCTGGAAGTTCTCGACCCAGAACTTGATGTTCTGCTTGTAGCCCTGGCTCTGGCGATCGGGCGTGTTGGTCAGGAAGGCGGCGACGGAGGCGTCGACCTTCGGCTGCGCCTCATTGTTGATCGGCGTATAGGAGGTCGTCTGCGTCAGCACCTCCTGCGACTGCTTGCCGAGATAGGCATTGAGCAGCGCATAGGCGGCATCCGTGTCCTTGACGCCGACGGGAATGGTCATCTGGTCCATCACCACCAGCCAGTCCTGCCAAGCCGGCGCGTATTTGGCGCCGTTCTTGACCGCGGTCATGGCGCGGCCGGTCCACATCATCAGCATGTCGGCCTCGCCGGATTCGGCGAGCTGCTGCGATTCGGCGCCCGTCTTCCAGTAGATGGTGTCGGGGCCGAGCTTACGCACCACGTCGATGGCCTTGTCGATATCGGCTGCCGTCATCGCCTTCGGATCGCCGCCGCCGACCTTGAGGGCCTGCTCCAAGAGGCCCCCGGTGAAGTCGCCGGAGCCGTCGATGCCGCGCACGCCCGGGAACTTTGCCGTGTCGAAGAAGTCGGCCCAGCTCTTGGGCGGGTTATCCTTGTACTTCTCGGTGTTGTACATCAGCACGACGCCATAGTTCATCGCCGGCACCGAGCACTCGCTGACCTGGCCCTCTGGAATGTGCGAGACGTCGAGCTTGGAGAGGTCGAGCTTCTGGAACAGCTTGCCGCAATAGACGTAAGGCGGGAAGTCGGCGGTATCGACCACGTCCCAGGTCACGTTGCCGGACTCCACCTGCGCCTGCAGCTTGGCGATCTCGGTCGGGCCGTCATTGAGCAAGGTGACGCCGGACTTTTCGACGAACTCCTTAAGCGCGGCCACCTGGCCGTCCTGGTAGATGCCGCCGAAGGAGACGAACGTCAGGGTCTTGCCCTTCAGCGAACCTTCCTTGACCGCGCCGGCGACAGGGTTCTCCTGCGCCATCGCAGCCGTGCCCAGAAAGCCGAGCACCATCGCCGCGCCAAATGCCAAACGTGTCGACTTCAGCATGATTGTCATTCTCCCATTGCTACCCGCGTTTGATCGGAACTACCTGGCCGCGAGCGGTTTCCAGGCCGTGTATTGGTCGAGCTCGGCGCGCGCCGAGGTCGGTGGCGCGATGATCCACATCACCTCGGCGCGGCCGCTGCCGATGTTCTCGCTGCGATGCGGCGTCGAGGTCGCGTATTCGATGCTGTCGCCTTCCTCGAGCACGTGGCGCGCGTCGCCGAGCGAAACCTCCAGGACCCCGCGCAGGACGACAAGCATCTCGTGCGCGTCGCCATGGGTGTAGAGA
>NZ_RZSG01001057.1:0-1670 GCF_003997725.1 Mesorhizobium sp. M4A.F.Ca.ET.050.02.1.1 | reverse complement strand
CGATAGCCGTGCCGTCGGCCCTAACGGCGCGCCGCTTGCGGGGCTGTTCGTCGCCGGTCCGCTGGCGCGCGGCACTTTTGGCGAGTTGATGGGGCTGCCGGAAGTCGCTCGCCATGCGCAGGCGGTCGCCTCGGAAATCGAAGGCCGGCTCGGCGCCCTGCCTTCGATCCCGGCCGCGGGCTGAAAATCCGCAACGGATGCGGCTGTGCGAATTGGTATTTCCGTCCGGGCGTGGCCGTGAAAACGGAAAATCCTACTTTGTATATATACTCAATAGACTAATAATTGTCCGCACGTTCGGCCACCGCCGGACCAATTGTTGGGACAGGCCAAGCCGGGAGATTTTCATGCCACAGAACGATCGCGACGCAGTCAAATTCGCCTATTGGGTACCGAACGTCTCGGGCGGGCTCGTCATCTCGAACATCGAGCAGAGGACCAATCATTCGGCGGAGTACAACCGCAAGCTGGCGCAGATCGCCGAGAAGGCCGGCTTCGATTATGCGTTGAGCCAGATACGCTTCACTGCCGGCTACGGCGCCGACGAGCAGCATGAATCGGTGTCGTTCAGCCATGACCTGCTTGCCGCCACCACAAGCCTGAAGGTGATCGCAGCGATCCTGCCCGGTCCGTGGAATCCGGCGCTGGCTGCCAAGCAGCTCGCCACCATCAGCTACCTGACCAATGGCCGCGTCGCCATCAATCTCGTGTCCGGCTGGTTCCGCGGCGAGTTCCACGCCATTGGCGAGCACTGGCTCGACCATGACGAACGCTATCGGCGCTCGGAAGAGTTCATCCGCGCGCTGCGCGGGATCTGGACCGAGGACAGTTTCACCTTTCGCGGCGACTTCTACCGCTTCAACCAGTACTCGCTGAAGCCGAAGCCGCCGCAGCCGCTGCCCGAGATCTTCCAGGGCGGCTCGTCCCGCGCGGCCCGCGACATGGCCTCGCGTGTTTCCGATTGGTATTTCACCAACGGCAATGCGCCGGAGGGGATCGCCAGGCAGGTCGACGACATCCAGGCCAAGGCCAAGGCCAACAACCATTCGGTCAAGGTCGGCGTCAACGCCTTCGCCATCGTGCGCGAGACCGAGGAAGAAGCGAAGGCCGTGCTGGCAGAGATCATCGCCAAGGCCAATCCGGAAGCGGTCAACGCCTTCGGCCACGAGGTCAAGAACGCCGGCAAAGCCTCGCCGGAAGGCGAGGGCAACTGGGCGAAATCGTCTTTCGACGACCTGGTGCAGTACAATGACGGCTTCCGCTCGAACCTGATCGGCACGCCGAGGCAGGTGGCCGAGCGCATCGTCGAGTTGAAGCGCGCCGGCGCCGATCTTATCCTGCTCGGCTTCCTGCATTTCCAGGAAGAGGTCGAATATTTCGGCAAGCATGTCATCCCGCTCGTCCGCGAGCTGGAAAACGCGGAAGCCGCGGCAGCACTGGCAGCCGAATAATAGCGACTTCCGCTGGCCGGGCATGGTCCGGCCAGCCGACGCCTGTCAGCCGCGCGCCCCTTAACCGGGCGTGCGGGAGGGCTTTTGCGTGCCTTCGGGTGCAGTTGGGGACGATTGGAATGCCGATATCCAGCCACGCCTTTGAAGCGATCGGGGCTTCGGTCTACGCGCCGGAGATCCTTGCGCAAGGGCTGCCGGTCGGCCTGCGGCCAATTGAGA
>NZ_RZSG01001056.1:0-1677 GCF_003997725.1 Mesorhizobium sp. M4A.F.Ca.ET.050.02.1.1 | reverse complement strand
GGAAATGGTCGTCGCCTCGAGCTGCTCGAAGAACGTTGCTGTCTACCGCGACCGCGTCGGCGCGGCGATGATCCTGGCCAAGGACGGTGCGCAGGCCGATGTGGCGATGAGCCAGATGCTGTCTGCGGCGCGCGCACTCTATTCGATGCCGCCGGACCATGGCGCGGCGGCGGTACGCATCGTGCTGGAAGACGCCGCTTTGCGCGCGGACTGGCAGGCGGAACTAGAGGAGATGCGGCTGCGCATGCTGCGGCTGCGCGTCGCCTTCGCCGAGGCGCTACGCCGGCAGTCCAATTCCGACCGCTTCGATTTCGTCGCCAGCCATCGCGGCATGTTCTCGCGCCTAGGCCTTTCGGAAGCTCAGGTCGAGCGGCTGCGCACCGAGCACGCCGTCTATATGGTCGGCGACAGCCGCATCAACGTGGCCGGCCTGCCCGAGGACGGGATGGACGCGCTCGCCAAGGCGATCGTATCGGTTCTGGACTGAGCCGCCGCGCAGCTGTGGACAACCGCCCTCGCGTCGGCTGCCAGCGTTGGCTGCGCGATGGGCGCAAGGATAGCATCGGCCTGATGAAACCCTCCAAGGACATTTCCCGGCTGATCGAGATCATGGCGGCACTAAGGGCGCCCAAGACCGGCTGCCCCTGGGATATCGAGCAGAATTTCTCGACCATCGCGCCCTACACGATCGAGGAAGCCTACGAGGTGGCGGATGCCATTGCGCGCGGCGATCTCGACGACCTGCGCGAGGAGCTCGGCGACCTGCTGCTGCAGGTTGTCTACCACGCGCAAATGGCTGAGGAGGCTGGCGAATTCGCCTTCGGCGACGTCGTCGAGGCGATCACCGCCAAGATGATCCGGCGCCATCCGCACGTCTTCGGCGACGAGGAGGCGCGCAGCGCCGGCATGGCCAAGGGCATGTGGGAAAAAATCAAGGCGGTGGAGAAGGCGGAGAAGCGCGATGCGCGCCTCGCCCGCGGGCTCGACCCAGAAGACAATGGCAAGGGGTTCCTCGACAGCGTGCCGGTGGCGCTGCCCGCGCTGACCCGGGCGCTCAAGCTGCAGGAAAAGGCGGCTCGCGTCGGCTTCGACTGGAGCGAGGCGGCGCCCATCCTCGACAAGATCGAGGAGGAGATCGGCGAATTGCGCGAAGCACTCACCACCGGCGACGCGGCACCCATCAAGGACGAGTTCGGCGACATGCTGTTTGCCGTCGTCAATCTTGGCCGCCACCTCAAGCTCGACGCCGAAGCCGCGCTCAGCGGCACCAACGAGAAATTCCGCACCCGCTTCCACTATGTCGAGCGAGCGCTGGAAGCCTCCGGCAACACGTTGGAAAAGGCGACGCTGGATGAGATGGAAGCGCTCTGGCAGCAGGCCAAGGGCGAGAAATAACCAGGCTTAACCGTTGTTCTTACGGTGCAATCGGCTCTCGATCTCTTGCCGTGAGCTGTGCGTGGCATTGAGCGAAATGGTGACGCTGCCATCCTCATTGTCGACCCGCGAAACGACGTCGCCGTTGCGGTAGATCCAGTCGACAAGGCCAAACTGGGCTGGCGTCAGCGTCAGCGTCGTCGTTTCCAGCTCACCCGACATCCTGGTTTCGATAAGCGCCTTCAGCGCATCGATGCCCTCGCCGGTGACCGCCGATATGGCGACCGGCGGCGCCTTGGTGGC
>NZ_RZSG01001055.1:0-1700 GCF_003997725.1 Mesorhizobium sp. M4A.F.Ca.ET.050.02.1.1 | reverse complement strand
ATACATGAAGGAGACCGAGCGCGCCGAGGCGGCCAACCGCGCGAAGTCCGAATTCCTGGCCAACATGTCGCACGAACTGCGCACGCCGCTCAACGCCATCATTGGCTTCTCCGAGCTGATGGAACAAGGCCTGTTCGGGCCGCTCGGCTCGCCGCGCTACGAAGAATATGCCACCGACATCAACGGCAGCGGCAAATACCTGCTCGGCGTCATCAACGACATACTCGACATGTCGAAGATCGAGGCCGGCCAGTTCTCGATGGACCGCGAGGAGATCGACCTCTGCCCGCTGATCAAGGAGACGGTGCGCGTCATCTCGCTGCAGGCGGCGGAGAAATCGATCACGGTGGAGACCCGCATCGCCGATTCGATGCGGCTCTTCGCCGATCGCCGCGCGATCAAGCAGATCGCCATAAACCTTCTGTCCAACGCCGTGAAGTTCACCGGCCAGGGCGGCCACATCTCGGTCCGGGCGCGCAGCGCTTCAGGAGCCTTGGTGCTGACCATCGAGGACAATGGCTGCGGCATCCCCAAAGCGGCGCTGAGCAAGCTTGGCCGGCCCTTCGAGCAGGTGCAGAACCAGTTCTCAAAGAACCATGCAGGCTCGGGCCTCGGCCTGGCCATCTCGCGCTCGCTGGCCGAGCTGCAGGGCGGCGCGCTGAAGATCCGCTCGACCGAAGGCGTCGGCACGATCGTGTCGGTGCGAATCCCGCTCAAGAAGGCGCCGCCTTCGGTGAAGGCGGCGGCTTGATTGATTTCCGTAGGAATCCTCGGCAACGCTAGCGGGACAGCGCGAAGTAACGAGGCCTTTTCGAGAATCCGGCAGCATAGCCCACCGGATCCGGATCATTCAGCTTCACTGCACGCCGTCACCGCCATTCCACTGCCGATGACGTCCGAAGCGACCGCCCTTCGGCAGCTCGCCCTTTTCGATCTTGCCGTCATTGTTCTTGTCCAGCAAGGCGAACAGCTTCTTCTCGCGGCCAGTGATGTCGTCGGCGGTCAGCGTGCCGTCGCCCCTGGTGTCGTAGCGCTCGATGATGCGCCTGGCCATGCGCTCGAAGCGCGCCTTCTCCAGCGCGTCGGCGAGTTCGGCAACGGTGAGCCTGCCGCCATTTTGAGCAACCATCTTTTTCAGGCGCGAGTCCATGGCGTCAGAGAACTGGTCGAAGGTGATGGGGCCGTCAGAGTCCTTCATCGCCTTGCCGAGGCGTAACATCAAGTTGTCACGCATATTGGCGCTGGCGTTATTTTCGGCATAGGCCGTCGTGCCGACGGCGCCGGCAAGGGCTGCGAAAGCAAGGGCAAGCTTGGTTGACTTTCTCATTGGTCTTCTCCTGTTGCATCGTCACCCCCGATGCCAGGACGGCAACCTCCTCAATCAGATTCAGGCCGCCATCCTATCTCCTTGTTTAAGCATCGGATTTTCTCCGCATCGGCTCCAACGCTCCCGCCTTGAGGTTCATCCGCCCATCATGATTTTTTCGCACGCAGCAAAAGGTCGAAATCCTGTCTGACCTTTGGCGACGTCTCCTTGAGATGTGCTTCAAGAACAGCGAAATCCGGCACGTCAGTCACCGCCAGAAGCAGATCTGAAAGCCCCGGTGGCACGTCGTCGCGCTGGATCTCACCGGTGAGGCAAAGCCTGATCATCTGGGTCAGCGCCAGATAGAGCGCGTAGGCATCGCACAGCTGCTGCC
>NZ_RZSG01001054.1:0-1706 GCF_003997725.1 Mesorhizobium sp. M4A.F.Ca.ET.050.02.1.1 | reverse complement strand
CGTTATGCGAAGACCATTGACTTGAAAGGGTTAACAGGCAGGCAAGCAGCCCCGCCTGTTGCGCCCGCAGAGGGGGAAAGCTGCGGAAATGGTTATCATGTCCTTTCGCCGCAACCATGCATTTGAACGCATCGTCGAACGCGCCGCCAAAACGGGATGTCATCCAGCTTTCGCCGCACCACCGAAGCCGTCGCTTTTGCGGTGGATTTTTCAGCCACGCGGGGCGACAGTCCGCGTCAAACCGAACAGGGTTGGATCATGACCACAGCATTCCTTTCCCACATCGACAGCGAACTTGCGGGGCTGAAAACGGCCGGACTCTACAAGTCCGAGCGGGTGATCGCCTCGATGCAATCGGCCGAGATCGAGGTTGCCGGCCAAAAGGTGTTGAATTTCTGCGCCAACAACTATCTCGGTCTCGCCGACAGCGCCGAATTGCGCGACGCGGCAAAGCATGCGCTCGACCGCTACGGCTACGGCATGGCCTCGGTGCGCTTCATCTGCGGCACGCAGGAGGAGCACAAGCAGCTGGAGGCGACGATCTCGTCCTTCCTCGGCATGGACGACACCATCCTCTACGGCTCCTGCTTCGACGCCAATGGCGGCCTGTTCGAGACGCTGCTCGGCGAGGAGGACGCCATCATCTCCGACGCGCTGAACCATGCCTCGATCATCGACGGCGTCAGGCTGTCGAAGGCCAAGCGCTTCCGCTACGTCAACAACGACATGGCTGATCTCGAGGCCCGGCTGAAGGAGGCGAAAGATTGCCGCTTCCGGCTGATCGCCACCGACGGCGTGTTCTCGATGGACGGCATCATCGCCAACCTGCAGGGGGTTTGCGACCTGGCCGAGAAATACGATGCCATGGTGATGGTCGACGACAGCCATGCGGTCGGCTTCGTCGGCAAACATGGCCGCGGTTCGGCCGAGCATTGCGGCGTCGAAGGCAGGGTGGACATCATCACCGGCACGCTCGGCAAGGCGCTGGGTGGCGCGTCCGGCGGCTATACCTCGGGCAAAGCCCAGGTGGTCGACTGGCTGCGCCAGCGCTCGCGGCCCTATCTGTTCTCCAACACGCTGATGCCAGCGATCGCCGGCGCCTCGATCAAGGTGTTCGACATGATCCGCAATGGCGGCGCCTTGCGCGAGCGCCTCTATGCCAATGCGGAACGGTTCCGCTCCGAAATGGGCAAGCTCGGCTTTACGCTCGCCGGCGCGGACCATCCGATCATCCCGGTGATGCTGGGCGATGCGGCTCTGGCACAGGAGATGGCCGCGCGCATGCTGAAGCGCGGCATCTACGTCATCGGCTTCTCCTTCCCGGTGGTGCCGAAGGGTCAGGCGCGCATCCGCACCCAAATGTCTGCCGCCCATTCCATCGCGGATATCGACCGCGCGGTCGAGGCGTTCGGCGCAGTGGGACGGGAGCTCGGCGTGATTTCCTGAGCGCCGAAAAACGATTCCGGATCAAGAGATTCAAGGAACAAAAGAATGTCCAACATGATGAAGGCGCTGGTTAAGGCCAAGGCCGAGCCGGGCATCTGGATGGAAGAGGTGCCGGTGCCGGAGATCGGTCCCAACGACGTGCTGATCAAGGTCAGGAAGACCGCGATCTGCGGCACCGACGTGCACATCTACAATTGGGACCAGTGGGCGCAGAAGACGGTGCCGGTGCCGATGGTGACGGGCCATGAGTTCGTCGGTAC
>NZ_RZSG01001053.1:0-1709 GCF_003997725.1 Mesorhizobium sp. M4A.F.Ca.ET.050.02.1.1 | reverse complement strand
GACGCCGATCGGGCTGCCGCCATAGGTGCCGCCCAGCCCGCCCGGTCCCGGCGCGTCCATGATTTCCGCGCGGCCGGTGACGGCGGCAAGCGGGAAACCGCCGGCGAGGCTCTTGGCCATCGTCACCAGATCGGGCGCCACGGCATGATGATCCATCGCAAACATCTTGCCGGTGCGGGCAAAGCCCGTCTGTACTTCATCGGCAATGAGCAAGATGCCATGCTGGTCGCAGAGTTCGCGCAGCGCTTTCATCAGCGAAGCCGGAGCCGGATAGAAGCCGCCCTCGCCCTGCACCGGCTCGATGATGATCGCGGCGACGCGCTGCGGATCGACATCGGCGGCAAATAGCTTCTTCAGCGCCGCCAGCGACTGTTCAGAAGTCACGCCATGGAGATCGATCGGAAACGGCACGTGGAAGACGTCAGCGGGCATGGCGCCGAAGCCGACCTTGTAGGGCACGACCTTGCCGGTCAGAGCCATGCCCATGAAGGTGCGGCCATGGAAGCCGCCGCCGAAGGCGATGACGGCGGAGCGGCCGGTCGCGGCGCGGGCGATCTTGACGGCGTTCTCGACAGCTTCGGCGCCGGTCGTGACGAAGATCGTCTTCTTGGCGAAATCGCCCGGCGTCAGCGCGTTGAGCCGCTCGGCCAGCCGCACGTAGCTTTCATAGGGAACGACCTGGTGGCAGGTGTGGGTGAAATGATCGAGCTGATCCTTCACCGCCGCGATCACGCGCGGATGGCGATGGCCGGTGTTGAGCACGGCGATGCCCGCGGCGAAATCGATGTAGCGGCGGCCCTCCTTGTCCCAGATTTCCGCGTTCTCGGCACGCTCGGCATAGATCTGCGTGGTCATGCCGACGCCGCGGGAAATCGCTGCATTCTTGCGGTCGGTGAGGGTGGTCGCGGCCATCATGCGCTCCTGCGCTCTGGGGTGGGATTTGATATCTTGCATAATTTCTGCAAGACATATACAAACTTCCTACATTTTTTCTGCAAGAATGCAAGCGGTGTTTTCGGCTTCAAACCGCCGCCGTTTTCGGCGATGGTCCTGAACAGGGCTGAGAGACAAACCAACCGGGAATATTCCGCTCATGAGCAATGCCACGCCGGTACGCTACAAGGTGGCGGAGGCGGCGAAATCCGCGGGCGTCTCGGCCTCGACCCTGCGCCTTTGGGAAAGCCAAGGGCTCGTCGTTCCGGGACGGTCGGATACCGGCCACCGGCAATACACCGCCGAGGATGTGGCGCGGCTGAAGAAGATCGCCTGGTACAGGACCGAGCGCGGCCTCAACCCGGCGGCCATCCGCGAAGCGCTGGAAAGCGAGGCACCGTCCGACAGTGCCGACACCGCGGATACGTCCGACCTCGGCCGCAGGCTGCGCAGCCTTCGCCATGGCGCCGGCAAGACCCTGGACCAGATTGCCGCCGATGTCGGCATCGCCGCCTCCACGCTGTCCACCCTGGAGCGGACATCGCAGGGCGTCAGCTTCAAGACACTGCACGATCTGGCGCAGTATTACGGCACCACCGTTTCGCGCCTTTCCGGCGAGGAGCGGGACGACGTGCCGGCGCTCGTGCGTGCCGGGGCATGGCGCACCTGGCCGGAAACCACCCCCGGCGTGACCGTGCAGCTTCTCGCCGAGGGACGCACGATGATGGACTGCCACCGTTTCGTCCTGGCGCCTGGCGCCGCTAGCGAAGGCGCCT
>NZ_RZSG01001052.1:0-1716 GCF_003997725.1 Mesorhizobium sp. M4A.F.Ca.ET.050.02.1.1 | reverse complement strand
GTAGCACGGCTATAACTACGAGGACTCGATCCTCTTGTCCGAGCGCATCGTCGCCGACGACGTCTTCACCTCGATCCACATCGAGGAGTTCGAGGTCATGGCGCGCGACACCAAGCTCGGGCCGGAGGAAATCACGCGCGACATTCCGAACGTTTCGGAAGAGGCGCTGAAGAACCTCGACGAAGCCGGCATCGTCTACATCGGCGCGGAAGTGCAGCCGGGCGACATCCTGGTCGGCAAGATCACGCCGAAGGGCGAAAGCCCGATGACGCCGGAAGAGAAGCTCTTGCGCGCCATCTTCGGTGAAAAGGCTTCCGACGTGCGCGACACTTCGATGCGCATGCCTCCGGGGACCTTCGGCACGGTTGTCGAAGTGCGCGTCTTCAACCGCCACGGCGTGGAGAAGGACGAGCGCGCCATGGCGATCGAGCGCGAGGAGATCGAGCGCCTGGCCAAGGACCGCGACGACGAGCAGGCGATCCTCGATCGCAACGTCTATTCGCGCCTATCCGACATGCTTGTCGGCAAGGATGCGATCGCCGGGCCGAAGGGCTTCAAGAAGGGCTCGAAACTGTCGAAGGACACGCTTGACGAGTATCCGCGCTCGCAGTGGTGGCAGTTCGCGGTGGAGAACGAAAAGCTCCAGAGCGAACTGGAAGCCCTGCGCGGCCAGTACGACGACTCCAAGAAGGCGCTCGAGCAGCGCTTCATGGACAAGGTCGAGAAGGTGCAGCGCGGCGACGAGATGCCTCCGGGCGTCATGAAGATGGTCAAGGTCTTCGTGGCGGTGAAGCGCAAGATGCAGCCGGGCGACAAGATGGCCGGCCGTCACGGCAACAAGGGTGTCGTGTCGCGTATTGTTCCGGTCGAGGACATGCCGTTCCTCGAGGACGGCACGCATGCCGATATCGTGCTCAACCCGCTGGGTGTGCCCAGCCGCATGAACGTCGGCCAGATCCTGGAGACGCATCTGGGCTGGGCTTGCGCCGGCATGGGCAGGAAGATCGGCGAGCTGATCGACGCGTACAAGGCGGGTGGCGACATCAAGCCGCTGCGCAAGACGCTGGAAAGCTTCATGCCTTCCAACGACCGCAACGAGCCGATCCGCGAGTATGACGACGAGAGCATCATTCGCCTGAGCGAGCAGATGCGCCGTGGCGTCTCCATCGCGACCCCGGTGTTCGACGGCGCGCATGAGGCCGACATCAACACCATGCTGGAGCAGGCTGGCCTGCACACCAGCGGTCAGTCGCAGCTCTATGACGGCCGCACCGGCGAGCCGTTCGATCGCAAGGTGACGATGGGCTACATCTACATGCTCAAGCTTCACCACCTGGTGGACGACAAGATCCACGCGCGTTCGATCGGTCCATACTCGCTGGTCACCCAGCAGCCGCTGGGCGGCAAGGCGCAGTTCGGCGGCCAGCGCTTCGGCGAAATGGAGGTCTGGGCGCTGGAAGCCTATGGCGCCGCCTACACGCTGCAAGAGATGCTGACGGTGAAGTCGGACGACGTCGCCGGACGCACCAAGGTCTATGAAGCGATCGTCAGAGGCGACGACACGTTCGAGGCCGGTATCCCCGAGAGCTTCAACGTTCTCGTCAAGGAGATGCGGTCGCTCGGCCTCAATGTCGAACTGGAGAACACCAAGTTCGACGACGCGCCGGTGCAGCTGCCCGACGCTGCCGAGTAAGGCTATGGCGCGCCGCGCAAGGT
>NZ_RZSG01001051.1:0-1724 GCF_003997725.1 Mesorhizobium sp. M4A.F.Ca.ET.050.02.1.1 | reverse complement strand
CGATGGCGGTCGGCACTGACGGCTACACGGCCATGCTCAGCGTCATGGCGCTCGAGCGGCACGGCATCGTCCCGGATCGCGGCCCGGTGGTGGTGACGGGCGCGGCCGGCGGCGTCGGCTCAGTCGCGGTCTCGATCCTCTCCAGCCTCGGCTACCATGTCATCGCCTCGACTGGCCGCAATGCCGAAAGCCCCTATCTGATCGACCTCGGCGCCGCCGAGGTGATCTCGCGCGATGAACTCACCCAGCCGGCAAAGCCGCTCGCCAAGGAGCGCTGGGCCGGCGGCGTCGATGCGGTCGGCAGCCACACACTGGCCAATGTTCTGTCGATGACCGCCTACGGCGGCGCGGTTGCCGCCTGCGGGCTTGCCGGCGGCATGGACCTGCCGGCGAGCGTTGCTCCCTTCATTCTGCGCGGCGTCTCACTGCTCGGCATCGATTCGGTGATGGCGCCGAAGGCGGTCCGCCTGGAGGCGTGGCGCCGCATCGGCGCCGACCTCGACCATGGCAAGCTCGCGACGCTGTCCAGGACCATCGGTTTTGACGATATAATCGACGCCGCGCGTGATATCGTCGACGGCAGGATCAGGGGTCGCGTCGTTGTCGATATGTGAGCGCTGACGGGCAAAAACCGCGCGACCGTTAAAATTCGAGCGATCCGCCGCAATCTTCCATAATGTCTCTGTGGCATGGCTTTCCGCATGATCGCGGAATCCGGCATCAAGGCGGCGGAGAGTGCCGATGGCGTGGACGGGCCGGACCCTGCTGCGCCGAAGCGGCAGCTTGTCACCGCGCCGCCGCTGGCGCCCGTACTGCCGCCTGCCAATCCCGAAGGCCTGCCTTTCCTCACCGTCGTCGCCATCGCCGTGCTGGCGGGTCTGGCTCATCTCACCGGCGCGCCGATCTTCGTCACTCTCGGTCTGCTGGTGACCGGCCTCGCCGGCCTGGGCATGCATCTGCGCAACAAACGCAACGAACGCCTGGCCGCGGACTTGCTCGACGAGACCGCCGCCCGCAGCCGCGCCGAGATCGAGACCCTCGCCGACCGCATGTGGGAGATGCAGGAAAGCGAGGAGCGGTTTCGCGGGCTGATTGACGCGCTCGGCGATCTCGTCGTCCATCGCGATCGCGACGGCCATATCGTCTATGCCAACAAGGTTTTCGCCGACCTCGTCGAGGTCGACCAGCGCGATCTTGCCGGCAAGACGCTGTCGGAGCTCGGCATCGACGTCGGAATCGTTCCCGACGCCGCCTTCTCTGATCATGAATGCCTGAGCTCCACCGACGTCGCCGTCCGCACGTCGAACGGCCCGCGCTGGTTTTCCTGGATAGAGCTGTCGGTGCGCGACAAGGACAATGGCGCCGTCTCGCACCGGGCTATCGCGCGCGACATCACCGCTCGCAAGCGCGCCGAATCCTCGCTGATCACCGCCCGCGAGCGCGCCGAATATGCCAGCCAGGCCAAGTCGCGCTTCCTCGCCACCGTCAGCCACGAAATCCGCACGCCGATGAACGGCATCATGGGGATGGCCAAGCTGCTGGTCGACACCGATCTGTCGCCCGAGCAGCGCACCTATGTCGGAGCCGTCTCGACTTCGGCCAGCGCGCTGCTGGCGCTGATCGAGGATTTACTCGACTACTCCAAGATCGAGGCCGGCCGCTTCGACCCCGAGCCGCAGCCGACGTCGGTGCGCGAAATCGCCAACAACATCATCGAACTGATG
>NZ_RZSG01001050.1:0-1726 GCF_003997725.1 Mesorhizobium sp. M4A.F.Ca.ET.050.02.1.1 | reverse complement strand
GCAGCGAGCGCGCGTAGCGGCGCAAACGCGGAATTTCGCCAAGGATCGCTGCCTTCTTTTCGTCCATGACCGCTGGTTTTCGAGGTCGTTTCCCATCCAGATTGAACGCGCCTTTCCGGCGCGGCGCAAGCA
The DNA here is from genome assembly GCF_003997725.1 of Mesorhizobium sp. M4A.F.Ca.ET.050.02.1.1. Classification (NCBI taxonomy): domain Bacteria; kingdom Pseudomonadati; phylum Pseudomonadota; class Alphaproteobacteria; order Hyphomicrobiales; family Phyllobacteriaceae; genus Mesorhizobium; species Mesorhizobium sp. M4A.F.Ca.ET.050.02.1.1. The sequence goes on along the minus strand of NZ_RZSG01001050.1, from coordinate 1,594 downwards.
GCCAGCGCGAAGCGGTCCACCGCTCCGGTCACCCAAGCAATGGAATGAACGCTGGTGGGTGCGGATTTATTCCCGGCTAGCCGATCGTTTCTGCTTGTTCCGCCTTCTCATTCGCCGCGCGCGTCAGCAGCCGCTGGTAGAAGAGGCCGATGCCGATCAGCACGGCGCCGAGGCCGATAAAGGACAGGGCCCTGAGCACGCCTTCCAGCTCCGACATGTCAAACAGGAAGACCTTCAGCACGGCGATCGCGATCAGCGCTGCGGATGCGACGCGCAGCACCTGCGATTTCAGCCACACTCCGGCGGTCAGCAGCGCGACACCGATGGCCAGCCAGAGCGCTGAATAGGTGTAGGTCTCCACCTGGCCGAGCCCGCTCCACAACCCGATGAACTCGCCTTTGAACAGCCGCCTGACCGACAGCGTCGCATAGGCGAAGGCGAGCAGCGAGGCGACCAGCGCCAGCATCTGCGCATACCAGCGGGGGCGCTTGTCGCGGACGTAGAGCGCCAGCGCGCCGGTGGCGACCGCCGGCAGGAGATAGGCGAGGAACAGGAGGTTGAACACCGGGATCGTCCCGGTCGATTCGTCGGTGAACAGCGGGTTCAGCACCACGAAATGCCGGACGGCGACGAAGGCGACGGAGAGCACGCCGACGGCCATCGAGCCGTAGCGCAGCACCGAGCTCGGCGAGCGCCTGTCTATGGCGACCAGGATGGCGCCGGCGCCAAGCGCGATCAGCGTGTAGATCGCCTGTTCGGCGAGCGTGACCGTGCCGGTGTCCAGCACACCGCCATGCATGGCGTGGCGCACCAATATGGCGAGCGTGAGCAGCGCGAAGAGCGCTGCCCCCGCTTCCATCGCCAGGCGCGGCCGGCCGTTTGTGGTGCGGGCGAGCTGCCAGGCGGCGAAGCCGAAGGCCAGCGCCGGCACGCCGTAGCCCGGCAGCAGCCAGTTGAAGACAGGCGTCGTCGACAGCGATGCAGCGCCGACGATGGTCGGGTCGTAGGCGACGCGGCCAAGCGTGGCGACGACGGCGCCAACCGAAATCCAGCCGAGCACCGGATAGGACCGCCAGCGGGTCGCCAGCGCCGGTACGACGGCCGCGGCGCCGACAAGCAAGGTGGTCCAGCCGGAGCCGAAGGCCATGTGCAGCATCAACAGGGCGGCGATCGCTGCGCCGCCGAGCGCGAAGGAGACGGCGACGTCTCCCTTGAGCGGCGGCTCCTCGGCGCGCGCGATCCATTCACCGCTGGCGGCGAAGGCCACGACCAGAAGGACCGCGACCGCAGCGTAGAGGAAGTCGCGGTCGAGATTACCGAATGTGAACCATAGCGCCGTGAGCACGACCAACGGCGCGATCACGCCCCAGGCCGCCCAGGACGCCGACCGGATGCGGCCGGTTGCCACCCATCGATGCGCGGCCCAGAAGCCGGCGGCGATGAACAGCAGGCCGAGCCCGACGCCGATGTTGCGCGTCAACTGATCGGACACCACCACCGGCTGGCCGTCAACGCCGAGGCTGCCGCCGACGAACTCGGAACCGATCGAGGTCGGCGGGCTGATGCCGAGGTAGATCATCGCCGTCACCAGGCC